>CAZWPU010000086.1:0-3952 GCA_964635605.1 uncultured Bacteroidales bacterium
TTTTAACTTTTCGGCCATTGCTTTGGCAATGGAGGTACAACGTTCAAACTCTTCGTTTCCTGGGATTCCCTTAGTATCTAGAGGATCTGCAACCAATTCCCATTGAATTTTTTCGTAAAATTTATGCAATGATTTAACACCACCTCCATTCCAGCTGTATGAGCCGAATATACCCAGCAGGTGATTTTTCACCCCCATATGCTCGAGAGCGCGAGTTAATTGCTCCATCGGAGGTAGCATACCGGCATTGTAAGCGCAACTTCCTAGAATTACCCCTTTGTATCTCCAAATTTCGTTGATTAAGAAAGATAAATGAGTTTTTGACGCATCATATACACGAATTTTTTTAATTCCGTTTTCCGCCAGTTTTCGTGCAATAAAATCGGCTAATTTAGCTGTATTACCGTACATTGAGCCGTAAATGATTACTACTCCCTTTTCCGATTCATATGTACTCCATTTATCATATAATGATATCACTTTTTTAACATCTGTACGCCAAACAGGCCCATGTGCAGCGCAAATATATTTTATTTCAATACCATCAAGTTTTTTAAAAGCTTTTTGAACCATATTACTATATTGTCCAACAATGTTAGAATAATATCGACGCATTTCTTCTTCGTAGTAATCTTCAAACTCAATCTCATCATCGAAAATGCCACCATCTAAAGCGCCAAAGCTTCCGAAAGCATCGCCGGAAAATAGCATTTTCTCAGTTTCGTCATAAGTCATCATCGTTTCGGGCCAGTGTACCCAAGGTGTCATTACAAATTTTAGCTTATGATGGCCTAAATCAATTTGACTACCATCTTCTATCTGTAACCATTTATCTTGATATCCATAATATGATTCTACAATTTTAAAAGTTTTTAAATTGCCAACAATTTTAATCTCAGGATAACGTTCAACAATAGATTTAATTGCTCCTGAATGGTCGGGTTCCATGTGATTGATAATTAAGTAATCGATAGAACGATCTTTTCCTATTCGTTCTTCAATTTTTTCCAGGTAATCATCAGATGAACCTTGCTCAAGCGTATCTACCAAGGCAATCTTATCATCAACAATGAGATAAGAATTATAAGATATGCCATAAGGCAAAGGCCACATATTCTCAAAAAGTGATGTACGGCGATCGTTCGCACCTATCCAATAAACTTTATCGGTAACTTTTACTGTGTTATGCATAAAAATAAATTTTTTATCAATGAATAATAGGATATAAAATTATAACAAAAATCAATGATTAAAAAATGATAAATAACAGATTATTCTTCAATAATTTCGGAATCTAAAGGGAATTTTAGATTTTCAGTTGAAAGTAAAGTTGCTTTTACTGAACCAATTAAAATTTTAGCTTCTACTAAAATCGGTATCCGGTTCATATCATCAGTAACCCAAACAAGCAGGTCTTCACCTCCTTTAAAAATAGTACCTTCAACTAATAAAGCTGAAAATTTTATGGTCTTAAATTTTTGTTTATTATGTAATTTAATGATTTCACGTCCCAGAAAGCGCACATACAAATCAAAAATTTCATTATCGATTATCATACGAACCGGAATGGTATCGTTCATCTGATATTGGTCAAAATCAATGTTTCGGATATAATATACTCCGGAAATTACATCGTAAATATCTTTCGGCATTTTTAATGTATCTTCGGAATAATGCTTTTTAGAATTTTCGGTTTGGGTATAAATCAAACTATTGGTATAATCAAAGGTAAAACGATTATGAACACTATACCCTCCTTCGAAGGTGTTACGGTCGAAAAAAAATGGTGCCAGGTTATCTGTTTTTGCATAAGATTGAAAGTAATCGCGCACTTTAAAAAGCCAGTCATATGAAGGAATACTTGTACCATAGCTGTTAAAATGATACACATCCTGTCCCTTATACTTTGTTTTATTTACTTTAAATTCAACATATCCGGCATTTAACCAAATAAATCCCCAATTATAGACAGCAGAATATGTTATTCGTTCGCCTGATTTAAAAACAGGAAATTGTTTCACAAGGTTTTGAGCATGACAACTAATAGAAAGAATAAAAAATAAAACGACAATGGAAATTTTTTTTATCACAAGTTGCCTGTTTAATTTTAATAACCCCAGATATTATATCGTGAATGGTAAGGATTGTATCCGGGACTATAAAAAGGAGAAAAACTGTCATACATTGGATTTAAGCCATCTGAATAACGGTATTGAAAATTAATGTGCAAGTTATCCGTAACTTTATATCCTAATCCTATAGAAACAGATTTATAATCCGAATTATAAATATTAGAGGTAGTATTATTAAATAGAGGCGACTGGTTTTCGAAATAAGTAGCATCACCATAAATATTTAGCTTGTCATTGAATTGGTAAAAAGCCTGGCTATTGATTCCGTAATTAGATGCATTGTGATTTATGGAGAAACCATCTGCTGGGAGAAAATTATTTTCAAATCCATTAAAATTATTTTGCATGATAATGCCATTAACCGATACAAACAATTTATCATTTACCTGGTAATTTATTGATGGCGCAATATATGACGATGCCATGGACATATTGTTTGAAAAGCTGCTAAATCCTGTTCCTAAAGTAACAGCATAAGATATTTTTTCATCATGCATTTTCATTAAAGAATTATGTTCCTGGTTATTGTTTTGTTGATTTCGTGCCAAAACAGATGAGTCCATTGGTTGATAATAATTGGGCATTAAAGGCCATATTTGGGCTTTAAGCATAGATGTCATCAAAATCAAACAGCAAAGAATAACAACTTTACGCATAATTAAGTAGGTTTAATATATCGTTAAACGAACGATTAAACTATTTTGTTCTTCTACAAATTTAATAATTTATTGATTCAGTTCCAACGTTTCTAAACGAGTTACTTTCAGTATTTCTTTTTCTTTTTTTAATTTACGAATAAGCATGTCGAGATGTTTGGTGCTTTCCACATAAAGTCTTATCTGTCCTTCAAACATTCCGTCGTTAGAGTCAATATTAATAGAACGCATACGGATATTCAAGTCTTTAGAGATAATATTCGAAATTTTATTAACAATTCCCACATCATCAATTCCGGAAACCTTAATAATTGTTTGAAAAGATTTCTTTGCAGATGATTTATTCCATTGGGCTTTAATTACACGGTAATTATACTTTTCGAGCAATTGTCGGGCATTAGGACAATTAGTTCGGTGAATTTTTATTCCCTCGCTTACTGTTACAAAACCAAAAATGGGGTCACCATAAATAGGGTTACAACATTTTGCCAGTTTATAATCTACATTTTCTATTTTATCATCAATAATAAGATAATCACCTTGTGTTTCTGTTGATTTTTCCTCTTCAACAATAGTCCTTTTTTCTTCTGTTTGAGTTTGTTTATCCGAATTTTCCAGATTCTGGATTTTTGATATTACAGTTTTTATTTCTGCAATAACAATCTTTTCGGTGGCAATGAGGTAATAGAGGTCAACCGGTACTTTTAGCTTGTAATGTTTTAATAATTTATTAATCAACTGGTCTTCAAATTTTATTTTCCAGTTTTTTAATCTTCTTTTTAATAATTCTTTACCCACCTCGGCTTCTTTAAAAAGCTCTTCGCGAAGGGTGGATTTAATCTTGGTTTTGGCTTTAGAAGTAACGACAAAATTTAACCAATCGTTTTTAGGTTTTTGGGTTTTAGATGTAAGAACTTCAATCTGGTCACCATTGGTAAGCACCTGTTTTATCGTAACATTTTTGTTATTAATTTTTGCACCAACACATTGATTTCCAATATCAGAATGGATATCATAAGCAAAATCCAAGACCGTTGATCCTGATTTAAGTGTTTTTAAATCTCCGTTAGGAGTAAACACAAATACTTCTTTGTTATATAAATCCAGTTTAATATCATCAATTACATCAGCAGTATCAAGATTTGGGCTATCAAGCACTTCGCG
>CAZWPU010000086.1:4052-6722 GCA_964635605.1 uncultured Bacteroidales bacterium
AGCAAAAATATCATAAACCTCTTCGAATTCAACTCCCTGTTTTTTCATTTTTTGCCAGATTGAATAAACCGATTTGGGCCGGCCTTTAATCTCAAATTGAAATCCTTGATTTTCTAGCTCTTTTTCTATGGGTGCAATAAACTTTTTAATAAAGCGATTTCGCTTGGTCGTTGTATTTTTTAATTTTTTAATAATTTCTTTGTAGCGCTCCTTCTCGGTGTATTTCATGGCCAGGTTTTCCAGCTCCGATTTAATATTGTATAATCCCAAACGGTGAGCTAATGGAGCATACAAAGAAAAAGTTTCCATCGAAATTTTTACCTGGTAATCTTCGGGCATATAATTTAACCCCCGCATATGTTCTAACAAGATAGCCAGTTTAATTAAAATAACACGCACGTCATCAACCATCGTCAAAAGAAGCTTACGGAAGTTTTCCGACTGGTTGGTCGCTGCTTTTGAGTCAACATCGGCCAGTTTAATTAATCCATCAACGATGAGCTTGATTTTTTTATCAAATTGTTTTTCTACTTCAACTAAAGTAATTTTTTCATTAATAACAGCATGATATAAGAGTGAAGCAATTACCGAGCGTGTACCAAGCCCTATTTGTTCGACAATAATAATAGCTATATCGAGCAATTCTATAATAAATGGTTCACCTGAAGGTAATCTTTTATTCTCATGAACCTCTAAGGCTATATCAAATGCTTTACGAGTAAGTTCCTGTTCTTTCTTTTGTGAAAATATTTCAGATGCTTTGAGTAATTCGCGATATTTTTCAATAATTATTTTACGTTCCTTCTCTGTTATCTTTCCTTCTGTTTTTTTATCGAAATTTGTTTTCAGTAACATCTTATTTTACAATATTTTAAATTCATCGGCATCAAGGCCCACTGGAAATTTATTCCTAAACTTATTCAATTCATTTAACGATAAATCGGCATGAATTATTTGCTGGGTATGTTCTTTTGTTTCAACCATTATTTCACCTCGTGGATTAATAATCATGGTATCACCTGCATAGCTTAATCCTTCGCCATCTTCTCCAACACGGTTTACACCTGCCACATAAACTTGATTTTCAATAGCCCTAGCCAGTAGCAATTTTTTCCAAACTTCTCTCCTGCTTTCCGGCCAGTTAGCTATATATATTAACATATCATAATCGTTTTGGTTTCGGCTCCATACCGGAAATCTTAAGTCGTAACAGGTAAGCGGGCAAATACGCCAGTTTTTGTAGTTGAAAACCAATCTTTCTTTTCCGGCACTGTAATGTTTGTGTTCGTTGCCCATCCTAAACAAATGCCTTTTATCATAATATTTGTAATTCCCATCCGGAAACATAATAAAAAGACGGTTATAATGTTTTTCCTGTTCTTTAATAATTAAGCTACCAATAATGATTTTATTTATTTTTACAGCTTGCTCTTTCAACCATACAAAAGACCTGCCATTTATTTTTTCTGCCAATTTTTCTGTTTTCATCGAAAAACCTGTGCTAAACATTTCGGGTAATATAACCAATTCAGTAGATTTGGGTAGTTGAGCAAATTTTTTTTCGAATTGTTTTAAATTTTGTTCCGCATCTTCCCATATTAGGTTAGTCTGTATACAGGAAATTTGAAGATTATTCTGCATTATGTTAATGTTTTTTGATTTTTACTACAAAGATAATAAATGTCTATGGTAAAGCTAAAATTGCTTTATCACAACTAATAGTTGAAGAGAATCTAATTTTATTTTTTTTAATGAGCCCTTCTTCGCTTATTACTGGCTGCGCCTTTACCACCAAGTATACCCCATCCTCCACTACCTATCAGAAATCCAAAAGCATACCAGGCACCGTTGTTATTTTGTGCATAAACCGTTACATCATCGCTAAAAAGCATTGCAATCAGATCAAAAGGTGCAATAATTCCGTGTAACAACCCACCCCAAAAACCATACGTATGTCCTTCCAAACAGGCATCTACAGATTCTTTTTGGGCACACGAAGAAAAAAATAAAAAGATAATAACTCCAAGCATTAATAGCATTAGTATATGAGAAGATATCGTTTTCATTTTGTCTCATTTATTTCTAGTGAATGGTAATAATCATCAAAAATTTTTGATAATAAAGGGTAATAAAATTTTCTGTAGAATTTTTTTGTACTTTTATAATTATTTCTTGTTAATAATGCCATCACATTGGGATAACCTTCGAAATAGGCCGTGTTATTATTTACAGCATTAGCAGCAAAATTCCCTCCAAAGTAATAAAAACGGTAGTTTCCATCATGTTCAATTACCGCAGGAAATACCGGGCGTAAATTAAAACTTCTTAAAAGGGAATCGCCTTGAGCATTGACCGATAAATTAAAGCTAGCCAAAACATCATTCCGATCGCCTGTAAAGGTTATATCAAACCAGTTTGGGTAATAAATCTTTTCGGGAACACCATATTTTTCTAGTGTTTCCGGATTTGAAACAATAAAAGGAATCTCTTCAGTTAGGTGTGTCTCATATTCTAATACGGCAATAGTGCCGAATTTATGGACCAGCACAATCCCTGCATTCTTAAATGGCCACTGATTATTATTTTGTTCCATATACATTTTGATAATCCATTCCGGAAAATAGCTTGTAGCAGAAGTATCTAAACTCGGAAAATATTTACCGGTCCATC
>CAZWPU010000087.1:0-6538 GCA_964635605.1 uncultured Bacteroidales bacterium
GTTGGGAGTTCCTCACGGACTCCCTTCTCTTAAATTTTTATCGGACAACAGTGAATTTTAATATTGAATTTTTAAAAGAAAATATGTATCTGAATAAAGAAGATATTTTTTCAATTGAAAGCAATAGAAGAGAGGTATTTGCAAAAAGTGTTTTAAATATTAATAACTTCGGAAAACTTACTATTATGTCTGATGGTAATGTGTATTCAAATATTAATAATACTAAAATTGGAAATATAGAACAATCATTGTATGAGCTTATTGAATTTGAGTTAAAAAACGGGGATTCTTGGTTTAATTATCGAAAAAGAAAGCCTTGCAATGAATGTATTTATCAATTCCTTTGTCCTTCTCCATCTAACTATGAGCAAGTTCTTAACAAACAAAGCCTATGTCATATTAGGTAATTACATTTCATAGTCATACTGATTTTTTGTTTATAACATGTAATTACTGAATCATAAAAAAAATATAAATTATAATCTGCTACAAATGATTCTACACCATTTAAAACTTTTTTTTAGGTATTTTGTAAAGCATAAAATATATTCAATTTTTTCGTTATCCAGTTTAGTAATAGCTTTAACAATCTGTTTAATAATCAGTATATATGTTGATTATGAATATTCATTTGATAACTTTCATCAAAACAAATCAAATATTTACCGTGTTTTAATGTCGGATACTGTATATGGTGGTAATTGTGCTCAAATTTGCCATCCAATTACACCTCTTATAAAAACCATACCCGACATTAAAAAGTCTTGTGTGCTTAGTAAAACTGAATTATTAATAGGAAATGACATTCAATTTTTTAAAGCCGAAAATGTATATTATACCGAACCATCTTTTTTTGAAATTTTTAGTTTTAAATTAATCAATGGCGCTCCCCAATATCTTTCTGAAAAAGGTTCCGTTTTTATTTCTGAAAGTATTGCTTTAAAAATTTTTTCTACTACTAATGTTATCGGTAAGGACATTGTTATAAAAAATTTATCCGGGAAAAGTAATTCACTTTTAATAAAAGGTGTTTTTGAAGATTTTCCTGAAAATTCACATATTAAAGCTAATGTTTTGATATCTTTTAAAAATATTGAAGAACGTTATCAGGATACTAATTTTCAATGGGATAAAAATAGCGTATATTGTTACATTTTATCGGGTGTTGCATCTGCTGAAATTATTGAAAAAAAAATAAATAATAGTGTACCCCTTGAAATTAAAAAAGATTATAATTATAAATTTAATTTACAACACTTAAGCAGAATTCATTTATTTTCAGATAATATTGATTTAAACATTGAAAAACAATCAGTTTTTGAACAATTAATTATTTTATTAGGTATCGCGATATTAATTATAATTCTGTCTGTAACGAATTATATTATTTATATATTAATAATGTCCAATTTTCGTCTAAAGGAGTTTATAATACGGCGAATAATTGGCGCATCAAGATTCACATTATTTAAACAAACTTTATGCGAATCATTTTTTCAAATTCTTATTTCATTTCCGATTGTAATATTAGTTACTTTTTGGCTTTTACCACACATTGAAAACTATTTCCAATTTAAAGTTGATATCAATCGATTTATTCAAATTGTTTTTTTATTTTCCTTAGGGTCAATTTTAATCGGGTTCCTGTCAGGTTTGTTTGTAAGTACTTATATTGTATTTCCAAATTTGGACAGGTTATTAGGATTATTTAGAAACCTTAGATCAGGGAAGTTTAGTTTATTAAAAATATTATCATTTGTTCAGCTTTCTTTATTTATGGCTCTGCTTATTTGTTTATTATCAATTCAAAAGCAACTCAATTTTGTATTTGATCAAAAAACAGTAGGCTTTAATTATCATAATCAGATATCCATTAAAATCAATGATCGAAAATTAATCGAACAGTTACCAGCTTTTAAAGAAGAACTTCTTAAGAATCCGGAAATTGATCATGTTGCTTATTGTATGTCAAATCAACCTGCATTCTCTACTAATTTAACCGGATTTAAATGGAGCTACGATAAAAATGGAAAAAAATATGGCTATATGAAATCTGGTTTTCTGAGTGATGAAGATAAAGCAGAATATCAAGATATATTCGAATCAAATGCAATTTCAACTGATTACTTTCATACGTTGGGAATTAATCAACTACAAGGCCGGGAATTCGCCATTGATAAAAATGAAAATAGAAATATTATTGTAAACAATGCATTTATAGATAAATACCAGATTAGTGAACCTTTAAATAAAACAATAGATTTTCTTGATACTAAATATACAATTATAGGTATTGTAAATAATTTCAGAACAAAATCTTTATTTAAAGAGCAGAATCCAATTGTTTTTTGGTATTCCGATAAATATTTTAGACAGATAATTATACGGTTCAATTCGATAAACAAGAAGTCAGCGTTGGGTAAAGTAGAGTTGGTCTGGAAAAAATTTTTGCCTGATACCCCATTGGAATATCAATTTACTGAAGATGTAATTAATAGTTATTATAAAAAAGAAAAACAATTACTTCAATTTATACATTTCTTCGCAGGGTTTGGTATTGTGCTTACATTATTTAATCTTATTGGTTTCTCCAGATTAAACTTTAATAATCGAAAAAAAGAGATTGGGTTAAGGAGAATCCTGGGAGCAAAAGCGGACAATTTATTTAAGTTATTATTAAAACCTTATTTATATTATACTTTAATTTCATCACTTATTGGAATATCTGTTGCAATTTATTTTATGGATTATTGGTTTGCACAATTTAATGAAACAATAAACTTAAATTACAGTGAATATTTGTTGTCAATTATTGGAATAACTGTATTTACACTAAGTGTTGTTTCCATAAATATAATAATTGTTATTAGAGTAAATATGATAGAAGTCATTAAATACGAATAGTCAATTAAACTTATTATCTTTACCCAAAAATGCCTTTCCCCCTTCTATAAACAATTAGATGCAATGCCTGCCTGCCGATTAGGCAGGGACTGTGGGCCATCGTGCGTTCGCATGATAGCCAAATACTATGGTAAAAATTATACCTTGCCAACACTGTACGATAAAAGTTAAAATTAGTAGGTAAAGTATACATATCCCTTACTCATAAAATTTTAAATTCCTGGAAGTTAAGGTTCTAAAAAACAGGCTATTAGCTCAATTTTTGTTTTTGTTTTAAAAACATGTTGTATAACATAAAACCGTTCGTCAAAAAATATGGTACGAAAAGTGCGAAATTTGATACGAAAAGTTGCGATTTTGATACGAAAAAAATCTTTCTCCCATTTTCAGAGGCTTTCCCGAAGTTTGCAAATACGAGGGTTTGTTTTTACTTTTATTTTCAATTATAAAACGAGCTCGTGGGCGGAAACCGAAAAGCCTTAAATAGAGTAGGTAGATAATTAAAATATAATATTATGAAATTTGAAAAATTAAATGACAGTATGTTTAAGAAAGAAGAAGTATTAACAAAAGACGAAATGCTAAATGCAAATGGAGGTGAAGTTTGGTCTACCGGATGTGGTAAGACTTATATTGAAGAATCTGATGAAGTTGTTGATGTATGTGAGTGGTATGATAGTGATAGTGAAGAAATCTTTTATGGTTAAAATGTTTTACATAGGGTTTCCTTTAAGAAGCCCTATGTTTTTTTGTAACTGATTTAAATATGAAATTAAAGTATGAAATTTATTTTCACAACATTTATAATCTTTTTTAGTATTCAAACAAGTTTTTGCCAACAACGTTCAAATTCATATTTTGAATTAATCAATAACGCTGAGATGTGTTTCTTTGAAGAAAAATATAGTAATGCACTCAGTTTTTATAATAAGGCTTTTGAAAAATTTAATTCTCCACGTGGTAATGATTATTATAATGCAGCATTAATAGCATTTTTCATTAATAAAGAGGATGTTGCCTATGATTATCTAGTTGAAGCTGTTAAGCGTGGTTATTCAATTGATTTTTTAATAAATCCAATTCTTTTGCAACAATTAAGTAATAAGAGTAAATGGAATGTGTTTGAAAGTCACTATGATTCTCTTAACAACTTATACGTTGATAAACTAAAGAATCCGGTTATTAAAGAATTAAATTATTTAGTTCAAGAAGATCAGAGATTATCTAATAAGATATATTTTAATCAAATTTTACAGCTTCAACTGGATAGTTTGTATCTGAAAAATATGCAAAGAATTATTTCTTTTAGTGAAAATGATAGCCTACCACCCGTTGAGTCTTTTAATATGAAATCAAGAAAAACACAAAGTATTATTCCTTTTATACTTTTAAGACATTATTTTGGAATGGTAAACAGAGCATTATATTATCCTGATGAATATAAGGAAGAATTTTATCATTGGGTGTTGGCAAATAATATGCATATCGAAGAAGAGTTGCTAAAGATGGTTAGGAAAGGACAAATATCACCTGTCTTAATATCAGAATCAATGTGTTATAATAGTCCGAATAATCCATTTGGGGAACTGGGAGAGAACTTTTGCAGATATGTAAAAGAGGGTGACGAATATATAATGATTGAATATTTTATGGTTAAACAGGATTATACAAATAAAGAAATAGAAGAAATAAATAAAAACCGTAAAAAATGGTTTTTGCCTGAACTTCATGAAGCCTTTAAGTTAACAAAAGATACTAAACAATTATCGGACAGCATCCATCGTCATTTAAGTAAATATTTTAAATATACAGGACAATTACATGGGAATGAATATTTTTTAAATAAAATGGATAGTCTTGAATTTATTGAATATTCTCATAAGTTCATTAAGAATGGATATGAATTGGAATGGATTTATCTGGGAATTGAGGATGGATGGAAATTACCAGAGGAGTATTTAAAACATAAATAAGATGCTGTTAAGAAATAATAATGTAGGTAAACCTTTAATTGTTATTTTAACAAGAGAAATCGACAATAGCGTTGACCAGGTGATAAACTGGCTTAACTTTATTGGTACTTATAGGATAATAAGAATAACAAATAATAGGAAAATTAAAATAAAGAGGATTGTCCTTAATAATAATGAGATAGATTTAATGCTTAATATTGATAATAATGAACTAAGTATAAAGGAAGTTTATTCTTTCTGGGTACGGAATGGATATTTTTCTCATGATTATATTTTTGAAAGTAATGACATTATTCTACAAGAGAAAGTTAATAAATTTCTTAACAGTGAGTGGAAATATCTAAATGATTATTTTATATTTCTGTTATCCAAAAAATTTAAATGTATTGGTAATTATAAAGAACTTTTACCCAACAAACTAATTCAATTATATTATGCTAAAAAGGTTGGTCTTAGCATACCTAACACAAATATTGTTTCTGGATCAGGAGTATACATTAATAAAGGGAGTATTATTACAAAGCCTATAAAGGATATATTTACTTTTGAAAAAAATAAAATTGGATTAGCTACAAAAACAAAAGTTGTATCTGATTTTAAAGATCAGGTGAATTTTTTTCCTTCTTTAATTCAATCAAGAATTGATAAGAATTTTGAATTAAGAATATATTTCTTTAAAAATAAATTTTATGCTGCTGCAATTTTTACAGGGATGAATTCTGAAGTTGATTATCGTTCTCAAGCAAATAAGGAAAAGCTAAGAATTGTGCCATATTTAATTCCCAGAAAAATAAAAAATAAATTAAAGAAGTTAATGTATTTATTAAAAATAGAAAGTGGTAGTATTGATATGATTGTAAGCAAAAATATGCAATATTATTACTTGGAAGTTAACCCTGTTGGTTATTTCGATAATATATCCTCTGTATGTAATTTTAATATTGAAAAAGACATTGCACTCTATTTAGCAAAAAAATAAAATGAAAAAAACAATTAAATTACTTAAAGAAAGCCCAAAACTACCATTATTATTCAGTTTAATCAATAAGAGTGATTTATATCCTCTTGAAAGAAATGATATACAATTTTTTAAAAGTGAACGAACTCAAACTAAATTAAGGTATACTTTCCCCAGTAATAAGCCAATTGCAAAAATTTTAAATATAAAAGATGGAAAAATACTTTAAATTATTTTCTAATTGCATTTTAGTAAAAGGAATTAAAAGAAGCATTATTTGTGATGTACAAAAACAAAATTTTTATTTGATACCAAATACTTTATACAATATTCTTAAAGAGAAAAAATATAAAACAAAAAAAATAAGTAAATTATATAAGATTTTTCCTAATCAAACAAGTACAATAGAAGAATATTTTAGTTTTTTGTTGAAAAATAATCTAATTATTCTTTCAGAATCAAAAAAGATTTTGAACAATTTCCCTAAATTGGACAAAAAGTTTGAAATTCCAAATATAATCTCTAATGCTATTCTTGATTTTCGTGATAAGATTTATGATTATCAAATAATAATAGAGCAGTTAGATGAACTTTTATGTAAAGAATTAATATTAAGATTTTTTAGTGTTATTGATATTAAAGTAATTTATCAGGTGATTGAATTTGTTGATAAATCAAATATATCTAATTTTGAATTGTTGTT
>CAZWPU010000088.1:0-6486 GCA_964635605.1 uncultured Bacteroidales bacterium
TTTACCACCGCAGGAAGTTTTGTGGCTACCTGGATGCTTGCCCGAAAAATTATTGAACATTGGTTGATATGGATAATTGTTGATACAGTTTCATTAGGATTGTATATTTATAAAGGATTGTATGCCACGGTAATTCTTTTTGCCGTTTATACTTTGCTTGCTGTAATTGGTTATATTGAATGGAAAAAGGAGCTAAAGACAAAATAAAAAAGGTGGTTTTAATAGGTCCTGAATCAACAGGGAAGACCGAATTGGCGAAATATTTGGCTAACTATTTTAATTCAATATGGATTCCTGAGTATGCTCGTGATTATATTGTAAACTTAAATCGTCCCTATAATTTTCAGGATGTAGAATATATTGCACAAAAGCAAATTGAACGGGAAAAGAAGTTTCTTAAGAAAGCAAATCAATGGTTATTTTATGATACTTATCTAATTATTACAAAAGTGTGGTTTAATGTGGTTTATAAAAAAGTACCCCATTGGTTTGAAAAAAAAATAGAAGAAAGTTCTATTGATTTATTTTTGCTTTGTAATACAGATATCCCATGGATACCCGATCCTGTAAGAGAAAATGGCGGAAAAATGAGAAATAAATTGTTTGATATATACAAGAATGAATTAGATGAATATCATTTTCCATATAAAATAATTGCAGGAAAAAGTGAGCAACGGATGCAGAATGCTGTAACTGCAGTTGAAGATTTTTTTCAAATAGCTAAATAAAATATTCATACGTGAAAGAAGAAGAAAAATTTAAAATGTTTGCTAAAACCTTCCAGGGCCTGGAAGATGTTTTAAAAAAAGAGTTAATACATCTGGGAGCTTCTAATATTAGTATTGGCAACAGGGGAGTTGAATTTTACGGAGATAAAGCCTTAATGTACAAAGCCAATTTTCATTTGCGAACAGCGCTTAAAATATTAAAGCCTATCGCCGAATTTAAAGCTCAACATGAGATTGAATTATATGATGCTGTACAATCAATTCCCTGGGATACCATATTTGATGTACATCAAACATTTGCTATTGATAGCGTTGTTTATTCACAACATTTTTCACACTCAAAATATGTCGCCTTAAAAGTAAAAGATGCTATTGTAGATCAATTTAGAGAAAAATATAAGAAAAGACCTTATGTAGAAACTGAAAATCCTGATGTACAAATAAATATCCATATTTCTGATAATATATGTACATTATCTCTGGATAGTTCTGGCGAATCATTACATAAAAGAGGATACAGAATAAAAGCTACTAAAGCACCTTTGAATGAAGTGTTGGCTGCTGGAATGATTTTATTATCAGGTTGGGATTTTAAAAGTAATTTTATCGATCCTATGTGTGGTTCAGGAACCTTGCTTATTGAAGCTGCAATGATTGCTTATGGCATCCCTCCCGGTATTTACCGACAAAAATTTGGTTTTGAATCATGGAAAGATTTTGATCGTGAATTATTTGAGAAAATTTATGAAGAAGAATCAGAAACCAAAACATTTAAATTTAAAATTATAGGTTCTGATATTTCCGAAATAGCTATTCGTATTGCCAGGGAAAATATTTCTAATGCAGCATTAAAACGTAAAATAGATTTAAATATAACGCCTATCGAAAATTATACTCCACCAGAAAATGAGAAGGGGACTATTATAACAAATCCGCCCTATGGTGAAAGATTAAAAAAAACAAACATTCATGATTTTTATAGCACTTTGGGCGATCTGTTTAAAGATAAATATCAAGGATATAGTATTTGGTTACTGAGCAGTAATCTTAATGCCATTAAAAACATTGGCCTAAAACCTTCGAAAAAAATAACCTTGTATAATGGGCCTTTAGAGTGTAAATTTTTAGAATATGATATATATCAGGGAAGTAAAAAGCAAAAATTTAAAAACATTGGCTAAAAACCTTTCGTATTAAAAAAATGACCATTCATCCAGTTTTTGGTGTCGATTAAAAAAAATAATTTTGAAAGCTCAGAGAACTTGTTTAATTTTAATATCCGTAAATTTTTTGTAAAACAATAAAATGTATTGATGATTGATAATTAGTATCCAAATTAAATCGTGAACCAATCTTTAATAATATTTGTTTTACGGATAAAAATGTTTTAATTTTATACAACTTGTTAAAGAAATAAAGCGAAAGCCTATATGAGCTTTGATATCGATGAGCAATTTTCTAAAATGAATGATGGTGAAGTGCTTCTGGCATATAAAGGAAGCATTACTGCACAATTAATTACGAATGTACTTGGAGTAGTTGAAACAAAACTTGACCATGTTATTGATAAGTCAATTACTAAAAAGAAAATTTATAATGTTTTAGTGGAAAGTTTGCAAAATCTTTATCATCATGTTGATGATTTACCTAGTGAGTTTAACAGCGGGCTGGATATGCATTTTGGCATATTTGTCGTTTCAAAAATTGATGATCAATACCAAATTCGAACGGGGAATTTCATAAAAACTGAAAAAATTAAAAGCTTACAAGAAAGATTGGATAAAATAAAATCTTTATCAAGAGATGAATTAAAAGAATTGTATAAGTTTGTATTAAATAATCAAAAATTTTCTGATAAAGGAGGAGGAGGTTTGGGATTAATTGATATTGCCCGTAGAACAGAAGGAAATGTTGATTATGAATTTAATGATTATAATACCAATTATTCTTTTTTTATTTTAAATATTAAAATATAGTAAACAAAATATAAAACTTAAATATTAGCATCCTATGGAATCAATTTCAATTGAAGGAACTCCTAAAACCCCAGCAGTTGGTTTTAATGCTGAAACAGGTGTAATTGAAATAAAAGGAAGATCAATTCCTGAAAATTCAATCGAATTTTATCGTCCATTAGTTGAATGGCTGGAAGATTATTCGAAAAATCCTCAAAAACTTACAACGGTTAATATTCAGTTAGAATATTTTAATACCAGTTCATCTAAATGTATTTTAGATGTTTTTAAAAAATTAGAATCAATTAAAAAAGCTCGTAATGATGTAATTATTAACTGGTATTATGAAGAAGATGATGAAGATATGCTTGAGGCAGGAGAAGATTATGAATCAATTATTCGAATTCCTTTTAAAATGATTGAGGTTGTTGACTAGGAGAATCTAATTACGAAATTCACTATACGATTTGATTTTTTTTAATCATCTACATTCAGCTTATTGAATGTGGGTGATTTTTTTATGGTTTAACTTTCAATTTTTTTCGTTTTAAATTTTTGTTCCTCAAAAAAGTCAAGAGTTTTTCTTAATAATCTGAAGTAAAGCACTATAAATAATAAAATAGTCATTGCCCAAATAACGGCTATATTCACCTTAAAAGTATCGTAGTATTTTCCTAAAAATTGCTTTCTTGGAGCATAAAAATGAGCTTTGATAAATTTGTTAGGGGGATCTAAAAATACCGGATCAATTTTTTGAAACAATTCTCCATTATATTCAATAATCCTGTTAATTTCATTGGAGTTTTTTACTAATTCGGCAAGATTATCATTGTAGTTTTCTCGCTTTAACTTCATGAATTTTGCTCTCTCTTTCGGATTTTCTTGGTGTTCAGAGATAATCTCATCTTTTAAACGATTGGCTTTATTGTATAGTTGAATATAATATTTATTTAAAATATTAAGATAATGTTTCAGGTCACTAATCGTTTCTTTATTTATTTTTTGTAGGGTTAGTTGATCTACTTTTTCGAATTTTATGATTTTTGCCGATTCCGTTTCAAGTTCTTTTTCTATTTCGTTTTTTAACAATTCCAGGTTTTGCTTAACCTCATCTGATTTTTCGTTGTTGTCAATATGCCGCTCAATAAAAGTTACTTTGTTATTTAAGGTCCTTATCCAGTAATTTTTCTTAAAATCAGCAATACTCATTGCTTTGTCATAGGGGTAAAATTGTTTTTCGTAATCATTTTCTTTAAATTGATATACCGCTAAAGCTTCATATGCCCATCGAGCAGTTATTATTTCTCCATAAAAAGGAATATCTCGCGGATTAGAAATATTAGGATTTAGTTTTTCAAATTTTACAATTATACCGCTTAATATAAGTTGGGGAATAATTAAAAACGGAATTAAGATGTAAATGGTTATCACTGTTTTAAAACTATCAGAAATTACTAAACCCATCATATTGGAAAAACACCATGCACTAAAAAGCACCAGCCAGTATTCAAAATACATCCCTCTTATTTCCATAATTGTATTTCCAATAATGACAAACATTAACGCTTGAATAGCCGATAAAGTAAACTGAATAGCAATTTTGGAAAACAAGTAACTACCCCAGCTTAAATTAAGAAATGCTTCCCTTTTTAATATCTTGCGATCTTTAATAATTTCTTCAGCACTTACTGTTAGACCAATGAATAACCCAACGATAACAGCCATAAAAATATAAACGGGTAAATTGCTGTTCTCTATTAAACTATAACCAATTTCGTTGCTAACATTTATGTTGTAATATTTTATGATGTAAGCAAGTAAAAATGCGAGTAAAGGAGCTTCCAGCAGGTTTATAATTAAATATTGTGTGTTGGATAGTTTTGAAAGAACATCCCGTTTAACAAACACTAAAAATTGTTTAAAACGATTGGGTGTTTTGAATAAAATTTCAGGGACTTTGCGTTTTTGAGGGTGAGGTAAATTGGAACGCGTTCCAATTTTTTGATTATTCTCGACTTTATCCTTTTCTTTTTCAAAATTTTCTCTCCATTCAGCAGGTGATATCTTACGTTCATTGGTGAAATTTCCATATTCGTCGACTACCTTTGTTTCAATAATATTAAAAATCTGTTCCGGATTTACATTACCGCAGCAGTGGCATTCACTTTCGCTCCAGTTTGCATGCTGGATACTGGATTTGAAATAAATAATCGAATCAATAGGGTCTCCGTCGTAGATTAAGTACCCTCCGTTATCAAGAATTAATAATTTATCGAACATTTTAAAAATATCCGATGAGGGTTGATGAATTACTACAAAAACGAGTTTCCCTTTTAGTGTTAATTCTTTAAGCAGGTCGAGAATATTCTCTGAGTCGCGGGAAGATAAACCTGAGGTGGGTTCATCCAAAAAAAGTACAGCCGGTTCCCGTATTAATTCTAGTGCAATATTTAGTCGTTTACGTTGGCCACCACTAATTTTTTTATTTAATGGTGTCCCTACTTCAATATCACGGATTTCATATAGTCCTAAATTTTCTAGTACATCGAATACTGCTTCCTGAATTTGCTCTTCTGTATAATTATCAAAACATAATTTGGCATTATAATATAAATTCTGATAAACGGTTAATTCCTCAATAAGCAAATCATCTTGTGAAACATGCCCAATTAACCCTTCAATTTCTTCTTCTTCTGTATGAATATTAATTCCATTGATCAGTACTTTTCCTTCGGTAGGTGTGGAAGTTCCGTTAAGCACATTTAACAGGGTTGATTTTCCAGCACCACTGGCTCCCATAATTCCTACCAAATGCCCTGATTCTTCTGTAAAATTTAAGGTATGTAAACCTATGGCTCCGGATTTAAAACGGTATTTTATACCTTTAGCTTCAAATAAAATTCTTGTTTTAATTCGGTCAATATTAAATTGGCTAATGATATCGCCATAATAAATAGGACGTATTTTGGGATTACGAATCGAAGCTCCGTTGTTTAATACATAAACTTTTTCTTGCTCGAGAAGTTGGCCGTTAAGATATAATTCGCTTTCGCCAATGTATTTAATGTAATACATATTGGCTGATGAAACTTCCAGGACCCTTAATTGCCCTTCAAGTGAAGGATGTTCCATATGAAAAACCTTATCGTGCGAAAAGTTATTGTTATGGTCAATTATCAGAAGTTTTTTGGTATCTGGCAATCTGTCGGCACCAAAGAATACATAGTCTTCAATTTCCTTGTATTCCTCTTGTTGAATATGAAAACTATCAGCAACAGTAGTAACAAAAGCCATCTCCTGCTCGGTAATTTCTCTACCCGATTTCACAAATTCTAATAGCTGTACTAAAACTACATGTTTTTGCCTTTGGGTTAACTCTTCATTGATTTGCGTACAGATTTTTAAAACCCTTACCGAGCTCGAAGCGGTTCGTTTTTTACGTTTGCTTTTTTCGCTAAGTTTCTGTTGGTGTATTTTATAATAGTCATCAAAAACTTTTAAATAAGTTTTTACCGTTTCCTGATTTAATTGTCGTTTTAAGAAATATTCTACAATAGACCTACGCTCTTTTGCATCGCTTGAGGGATGTGCAATAATTGCAAAAAGTTGCATTAATGCTTTTAATATTTGCTCGCTCATAGGTTATTTTTAATGTCCTGTAAAGGTTGATGTATACGAAAATACGATTATTTTTCTTTAAAACCAATTAACATTAAAACTTCATCATCTAAGGGTTTGTCGCTTTTAAGTTCAATCTCTATGATACAATCAATGGTTGAAGAAAAAGTGAAGTCCCAGTAAGG
>CAZWPU010000089.1:0-6467 GCA_964635605.1 uncultured Bacteroidales bacterium
CGTTGGATGATGCGATGCTTATAATATCAATCGCGATGGTTACAATAGCAATATACTTTAATTTTACAGGACCGAAAAATAAAAGATGGATGGTATGATCGGGGGCATAAACCGATACGGCAATAACAATAGCAATTACAGATGCTGATGCTCCCAATGCAAGAGAATCAGGTAAGACATTTGAAAAAACAGGAAAAATATTAAATGCCAGTATATATAATGCAGCACCTGCCAATCCCCCGGTAAGATAGAGACTTAGTAATTTTTTTTCATCAAAATAGCTTAAAAAAATCATTCCAAACCAATAAAGCCATAACATGTTAAACAGAATGTGGAAAAAATCCAGATGTAAAAACATGTAGGTAAAAATAGTCCATGGTTTATGAATAAGATTTGAAAAATCGGCAGGAACAGCAAACCAGTTAGCAATTGAAAAGGTTTGGTTGGCAGATAATAAGAAAAATATTACACCCACGATTTTAACTGCCAAAAAGACAGCTATGTTAATATATAATAGTTTAATTAAGGTGTTTCCACTTTTAAATGACTGTTTTATTTCGTCGGCTATACCCATAGTTTTTTATTTTGTTTTATTTCTGGCTGTTAACAGTTATTAATAAAAATTAGACCTGCTTTTTTTCCAGTATTTAATCAAAAAGAATCCAAATAACATGCCACCCAGGTGTGCAAAGTGAGCAACATTACTTCCGGGTTGTGTTAAGCCGAGCCATAATTCTAAAGCCCCATACATGATTACAAAATATTTAGCCCGAATAGGTATAGGCGGGAATAGAAGCATTAATTGCGTGTTAGGGAAAAGCATACCAAAAGCAAGTAGTATTCCAAATACTGCCCCTGAAGCACCGACTGTAGGAATATTCATTTTGAAATTGATCAACTCGTTTAAAAATTGTTTTGCCCTGACAATATAGTTCGGATTATCCGGGCTTGAATACCATCCGTCTAATAATTTGCTGTAAACTTGTGAGTAATATTCAGGGAAATGGTCTTTTACTAATATCGCTAAAGCATCTGGTGACGGAGTGTTGTTGAAGGCTTGTATATCATTTAAAATACTTGTCATTTGTAAGTGGATAACAAAGGTGTGTAAAGCTGCTGCTCCTAATCCGGTAACGATAAAATAGATAAAAAATCGTTTGCTCCCCCAAACAGATTCTAACACTCGCCCAAACATCCACAGGGCAAACATATTAAAAAATAAGTGCCATAATCCACCATGCATAAACATATGGGTAACAAATTGGTACGGTTGAAATAATTCAGATTTAAAATAATGTAATCCTAAAACCTGTGTTAATTCAATCTCGAACGAATTGCTTAAAATCCAGGTAGCTAAAAGCATGATTACATTTATGATAATTATATTTTTAACTACCGGTGGAATATTATTAAATCGTGTATACATAGGTATATTTTTATCAATCTAAATTATTAAAAACGTTTTTCAATTTCTTCTGTTTTGATGATGGTTACAATTTTTTTGCCAAAAGGTGAATAGTTAGGTTGTTCGCATGCAAAAAGCAGATCAATCATTTCGCGCATTTCTTCATGAGTGAGTGGTTGATTTGAGCTTATGGCCGAAGCTTTTGCTAAAGCTTTGGATATGGATTCTTTGGCAAACTGTTTTGAATCTGTTTCTCCGCTTAAGTATTCATTTAAAAATTTGTCAATTATTTGCGCTGGTTCTTGATTTCCTGAATCTACAGGCATCCCGTTTACAATGATGGCATGCCCCCCAAAATCATCAATATCAAACCCTAAAGCTGTCATTTCGTTTTTTAAACAAAGTAGTAATTCATGGTCTTTAGCATCAAGTTCTATGGTTTTTGGGAATAAAGTTTTTTGTGTTACTGCCATATTGGTTTTTAGAGAATGCATAAATTTTTCAAATAATATGCGTTCATGCGCTTTTTTCTGATCAATAATCATCAGTCCCGATTTAACAGGCGTTAAAATGTACTTGCTTTTAAAATGAAAAACATTCTCTCCCTGTTTGTTATCATTAATAGTAGTTTGAGTATCGAGGTTAGAAAGAACAGAAAATTCATCATCGGGTTTATTTTCTTTTTCAAAACCCTGATAAAGATTTTCCCAGTTCGTCAGATTGTCCTTTTCTAAAGAAAATTTTGTGCTTTTTTGTCCTTTGGTGGTAAACTTGTTGTTTTTAAAGGGGTTAAATGTTGGATCAACATCTATTTTGGGAGTATTAATTTGGGTATCTTTTGAAATTACCGGAATATCAAAACTTTGTTCCTGATCAAAATCAATAGAGGGGACAATATTGTTTTTGCCGAGGCTCTCTTTTACCGATGCATGTAAAATTTGCCATATGGCTTGTTGGTTTTCAAATTTTATTTCGGTTTTGGTAGGATGAATATTAACATCAATAGTTGCAGGATCAGCCTCTAAATATAAAAAGTACGAAGGAATCGTATCAGGAGGTAAAATTTGCTCGTAGGCATTTAAAATTGCTTTATTCAAATATGGGTTTCGCATATATCGGTTATTGATAAAGAAGAACTGCTCGCCTGGCTTTTTTTTAGCATTTTCTGGTTTCCCAATAAATCCTTTTATAGAAACAATACTTGTGTTTGTTTCTAAAGGAATTAAATTATGGTTTATTTTTTTGCCATAAATAGTAACGATTCGTTGACGGATATTTGATTTGGGTAAAATATAAACTTCCGATTCGTTATGATAAAGCTTAAATTCTATATCGGGATTTGCAAGGGCTACTCTTTGAAATTCGTTAATAATATGCCCGAATTCAGCCGTATTTGATTTTAAGAATTTCCTGCGTGCCGGTACATTGTAAAACAGGTTTTTAATGGCAAAGTTCGAACCGGTTGTACAACTTGTTGGTTCCTGGCTAACCACTTTTGAACCTTCTATTTGGATATGGGTCCCAATTTCCTGGTGGGCTTGTTTTGTTTTTAGCTCTACATGAGCAATGGCTGCGATAGAAGCTAATGCTTCTCCTCTAAATCCCATAGTTTTTATAGCAAATAAATCATCTGCATTTTGTATTTTGGAGGTAGAGTGTCTTTCAAAAGCCAACCGGGCATCGGTTTCTGACATACCTGTTCCGTTATCAATAATCTGAATTAAAGTTTTTCCCGCATCTTTAATATTAACGGTTATACGATCAGCCTGTGCATCTACAGCGTTTTCTGCCAATTCTTTTACTACCGAAGCCGGTCGTTGTATAACCTCTCCGGCAGCTATCTGGTTAGCAACGGAATCGGGTAAAAGCTGAATGATATCTGCCATGAAAATACCGGATTTAATATAATAATAAGAAATAAATAATAGCTAGTAAAACAACAAGTATTATAGCCAGCCGTAAATTGGATTTCTTTTTCTCTTCTTGGTTTCGTTTAAAAACACCGCGCATTTGACCTTTAATATTGGGAATATAAGGTTTGTCCGAATCGGACAAGTCTTCTACGCCCAATTCTCGTTTAATTTGACGCACCCTTCTTTCCAACTCCTCTTTTTGCTCATCATAATATAGAGGTGAGTAATTAAACCTTTTATTTTTAGGGGTATGAAAAAATTTTATAGCCATCCTGTCTTTTTTAACTTTTTGCAAAGTTATTTATTATTTTATCATTTATTAAATTTTAATTCAATTGATATGGGTTTTTATATATAGCTTTTTTTATATTTGCCCGATAATAGATACAAAAAATTTTATTGAAAGCAAAAAATTAAAGTTTGTTTCTTTGTTAATCAAAGAAACTTTTATATTTTTGCATTCCCAAAATTGGTAACAAACGGTTAAAATTTAAATAGATGTACGCAATAGTTGACATAGCAGGCCAGCAGTTTAAGGTAGAGAAAGATAGTAAGATTTTTGTTCACCGTTTAGAAGGAGAAGAAGGATCTACTGTTGAGTTCGAGCAAGTTTTGCTGGTAGATAATGACGGCAAGGTAAAAGTCGGAAAACCTACCGTGAAAGATGCAAAAATTTCCGCTAAAATCCTGGCTCACCAAAAAGGTGATAAAGTAATTGTTTTTAAGAAAAAACGAAGAAAAGGGTATCAGGTTAAGAACGGTCACCGTCAACTGTTTACCCAAATACAGGTACAAGACATTATTGCTTAATTAAAAATATTTTGACACATGGCACATAAAAAAGGAGCAGGTAGTTCACGTAACGGTCGCGAATCGGAAAGTAAACGATTAGGGATAAAGTTGTATGGAGGACAAGCGGCTAAAGCTGGTAATATTATTGTCCGTCAGAGAGGAACAAAACATTATCCGGGCGAAAATGTAGGTATTGGTAACGACCATACTTTATTCGCTTTAATTGATGGAAAAATTGAATTTAAACGTCGAAGAGGTAATAAATCATTTGTTTCGGTTGTTCCCTTCGAAGATTAAGATATTTTTTACGTAATTTTGAATCTCCTGTTTTTGCTATTTTTAGTAAAATATATGGAGATTTTTTATTTTTAACCCTATTATATATTTAACCAACATGCTAACCTTACGATTTATCCAGGAAAACAGAGACTTTATTATTGAGCGTTTGAAAATTAAAAATTTTGATGCTACTAAAATTACAGACCAAATTCTTGCGCTTGACAAAGAAAGAAGATCAACACAAGCTGCTATGGATGATCATAAAGCGGAATTAAATAAACTTTCGAAGGAAATTGGGAAGCTTTTTAAAAATGGTAATGTGGAGGAAGCAACTAGGGTTAAAGAAAAAAATGCCCAAATCAAAGAAAATATAAAAGAACAGTCTGAATCGTTAAATAAAATTGAAGAAGAACTAAACGTGTTATTGGTTCAGCTGCCTAATATACCCCACGAATCAGTACCTCCCGGAAAAGGAGAACAGGATAATGTTGAAATAAATAGCGGAGGAACCAAACCCGAATTAGCTCAAGATGCCTTACCTCATTGGGATTTGGCTAAAAAATACGATATTATTGATTTTGAATTAGGGAACAAGATCACGGGAAGTGGTTTTCCCGTATATAAAGGAAAAGGGGCGAAGCTACAGCGGGCATTAATCAATTATTTTTTAGATAAGGCTATCGAAGCAGGATATCATGAAGTGCTTCCTCCTTTAATGGTGAATGAAGATTCGGGTTTTGGTACCGGTCAGTTGCCCGATAAGGAAGGACAGATGTATCATGTTGCCCAAGACAATTTATATTTAATCCCCACAGCCGAGGTTCCGGTAACCAACATTTATCGTAACGAGATTTTGTCGGCAAAGGATTTCCCGATAAAAATGACTGCTTACACCCCTTGTTTCAGACGTGAGGCAGGATCATACGGCAAAGATGTACGTGGTTTAAATCGTTTACACCAGTTTGATAAAGTAGAAATTGTTCAGTTTCAACATCCCGAAAAATCGTATGACGCATTACAGGAAATGTTAAATCATGTGGAGAGCCTTGTAAAATCATTGAATCTCCCATACCGTATTTTAAAACTTTGTGGGGGTGATATAAGTTTTACTTCTGCACTCACCTATGATTTTGAAGTGTATTCTATGGCTCAGCAAAAATGGCTGGAAGTAAGTTCTGTTTCCAATTTTGAAGCTTATCAGGCTAACCGATTAAAACTACGATTTAAAGAAGAAGGAGAGAAAAAAACCAAATTGGCACACACCCTTAATGGCAGCGCATTGGCTTTACCACGAATATTAGCTGCTTTGCTGGAAAATAATCAATCAGCCGAAGGTGTTGTTATTCCTGAGGTTTTGCGACCTTATACCGGGTTTGATATAATTGATTAAAAAAAGTTTTTAAATTTTTTATCATTATTGTCTGATTAAAAAACAAATAAAATTAAGGTTTCAGATCCAGTGGTGTATTATGATTTCAATATTCCGCAGCATGTTTGTTATCTGCAAAGGATGGCCTGCGGTGCTTGCCGCAGGTTTGGTGGAGGAGCCTTTTACCCCCGGGTTGAAACCCGGGGTAACTTTTATAATTTGCGGTTTATTTTATAAACGTGTAAACCCTCCGGTTTAAGGTTTTTTCCAGATAGCTGATTTTTTTTGTTTGACGATTCGTTTTCCGATGGGCATTGTCCGGCGAGCCGAAAAACAAGCACAGTGAGCGTTAAGAAAAATCTGCTGTTCGAACCGAGCGTTTTGTGCGAGCTCGCCGAAGGCAACCACTGACCGGAGGGAAGTGCTAGTTTAGATTTTTTAGCTCACATCGCGTAGTTTTTCGAGTGAGGTGGGCGTAGCCTTGAATTTCTTTACGTACTTTCTTGTTTCAAGACAAGAAAGTATGTGGGGTCTGGGGCAAAGCCCCATAAATAGGAAATTGTTAAATGATAAATATAATCAAGGTTTCAGAATGGATTCAATATTTTTATCGGACAACAGTGATTTTTTATGATAGAGCGCCACCAGAGCGCTCTTTTTGTATGTCGGGCATGGTAATAAACTAGCAGAGTGCAAGTCTCTGTATGTG
>CAZWPU010000090.1:0-2837 GCA_964635605.1 uncultured Bacteroidales bacterium
GTTTCGCTGGCACCATCGTGTCCTACAATAATTGCTGCTAAATGGGGTATTTTACCTCCATCTTCTTTTATTTGTTCAACTTCCTGAGCAATTTCTTCTTTAATCTGAGAAGATATCTTCTTACCATCAATTCGTTCCATGATATTATATTTTTTAATATAATTATATCTTTATATACTACTACATTCCGGGCATTTTGTTCATTAATCCAGCCATTCCTTTTCCATTTTTCATCATCTTCATCATCTTTTTGGTTTCGCTGAACTGTTTGATTAAGCGGTTTACTTCCTGAATATCATTTCCGCTTCCCATAGCAATTCGTTTTCTTCGGCTTCCATTAATAAGCTTAGGATTTTCTCTTTCTTCAGGAGTCATGGATTGAATAATAGCCTCAATTCCTTTGAAAGCATCATCATCAATATCAACTTTCTTAAGCATCTTTCCCATTCCGGGAATCATCGCAGCTAAATCCTTTATGTTACCCATTTTCTTTATCTGCCCTATTTGGGAAAGGAAATCATTAAAATCGAACTGATTTTTGGCAATCTTTTTACTCAGTTTCCGGGCTTCATCCTGATCGTATTGTTCCTGTGCTTTTTCAACCAGTGAAACAATATCACCCATTCCCAGAATACGGTCGGCCATTCGTTCGGGATAAAATACATCTATGGCATCCAGTTTTTCACCCGAACCAATAAATTTTATGGGTTTATTTACCACTGAGCGGATAGATAAAGCCGCACCACCTCGTGTATCACCATCCATTTTGGTAAGAACAACACCTTCATAATCTAACCGGTCGTTAAATTCTTTGGCAGTATTTACAGCATCCTGACCAGTCATGGCATCTACCACAAATAATGTTTCGTGCGGATCAATGGCTTTTTTTATAGCAGCAATTTCATTCATCATCTGCTCATCAATAGCCAAACGACCGGCGGTATCAATAATTACCAGATTATTACCCTCTTTTTTGGCCTTTTTAATGGCATTTTTGGCAATCTTTACAGGATCTTTATTATCATCTTCGGTATAAACCGGAACACTAATTTGTTCGCCTAATACTTTTAACTGGTCAATGGCAGCAGGACGATAAACATCGCAGGCAACCAGTAATGGTGATTTCTGTTTTTTAGATTTTAAATAGTTGGCTAATTTGCCCGAAAAGGTTGTTTTACCCGAACCCTGTAAACCAGCAATCAATATCACGGTAGGGTTACCCTTAAGATTTATGTCGATAGCCTGTCCACCCATAAGCTCAGCCAGCTCATCGTGCACAATCTTCACCATCATTTGGCCGGGTTTTACAGCATTGATAACATCCTGGCCCAATGCTTTCCTTTTTACCGTATCGGTAAAATTCTTGGCTATCTTATAGTTCACGTCAGCATCCAACAATGCCCTGCGAACCTCTTTAAGCGTTTCGGCAACATTAATTTCCGAAATCCGTCCCTGTCCTTTTAATATTTTAAATGACTTCTCGAGCCTGTCCGATAAATTTTCAAACATAATATTTATTTTTTTCCTTTTGCAAAAGTATAATTTTAAGCCTAAAATTTTATAATAAACTACATTCTTTCCGGAACATCAATCCCTAATAATTTCATCCCGGAATTAATAATCACGCCTACCTGTTTTGACAGCAATAACCTGAATTGTGAAATAGCTGCTTTTTCTTCGCTAAGAATAGGATGATCGTGATAAAATTGATTATACTCCTTCGCCAAATCATAAATATAATTTGCAATAACGGCAGGACTGTAATTTTCCGCTGCTTCGGTTAAAATTTCCGGATACTGATGAATTAACTTTATCAGTTCTAATTCTTTGGATGAAATCTCCGGTTTTCTACTGATCTCGTCAGGAATAGCAATTTTCTTATCTTTTGCTTTTTTAATTAATGACTGAATTCGTGTATAGCTATATTGAATAAAGGGCCCTGTATTTCCATTAAAATCGATAGATTCTTTTGGATTAAAGGTCATGCTTTTTTTAGGGTCAACTTTAAGGATAAAATATTTCAACGCACCTAATCCAATGGTCTGAATAATTTTATTCTTTTCCTGCTCGCCAAAACCATCTAATTTCCCCAGTTCTTTCGACATATCTTCAGCTGTCTGTATCATTTCCTCCATTAAGTCATCAGCATCAACAACCGTTCCTTCGCGTGATTTCATTTTCCCTTCGGGTAATTCTACCATTCCATACGAAAGATGGTGAATATGCTCAGCCCATGAAAAGCCCAGCTTACTTAATAATATCCGCAAAACCTGAAAATGGTAATTTTGTTCATTGCCAACAACATAAATCAGGGCATCTGCATTAAAATCGGTATAACGCTGATGTGCAGTTCCTAAATCCTGAGTCATGTATACCGATGTCCCATCTGAACGGAGTAATAATTTTTCGTCTAATCCTTCGTCAGATAAATCAGCCCATACCGATCCATCGTCATTTTTGAAAAACACACCTTTTTTCAATCCTGTCAAAACCAATTCTTTTCCCAATTTATAGGTGTCCGATTCAAAATATACTTTATCAAAATCAACGCCAAGATTTTGATAGGTAATATCAAAACCATCCAAAACCCAGCGATTCATTTCTTTCCACAATGAAATAACTTCAGAGTCGCGAGCTTCCCATTTACGAAGCATTTCCTGCGCTTCCTGAATCAATGGTGCCTTTTTCTTTGCTTCTTCTCCGCTCACTCCTTCTTCAACAAGTGAATTAACTTCTTTTTTATATTCCTGATCAAATTTTACATAGAAATCTCCAACCAGATGATCGCCTTTTTGGCCTGCTTTCTTGGGGTCAATTTTATTGCCCCATTTTTGCCA
>CAZWPU010000090.1:2937-6423 GCA_964635605.1 uncultured Bacteroidales bacterium
GCTTTTTCTTCGGGCACCTGTCCGTATATCTTTTGAACCGCAGCAATAACCTTATCTTTGAGTGTTTTTTCAATATCCATAATCTTTGAACAAAAAATAACTAATTAACCAATAAATTTCGGCGGACAAAGATAATTCCAAAATAATCATTTAGCAAATTAAAAGAAACCCGAAAAAAAAGAAAAGCGCCTTAAAACAAGACGCTTTTCTAAATTAACTAAATTAACACAGCCAAATTAAATTTGCCAAAAACTTGGATCTGTCATCCATGGTTCAATAATATCATTATTGTTTTCCCTTTCCTCAGAAATCCAAAACTTATCATCAATCATCCAGTTTTCAATTACTGAATAATCATCATTGGTGTTCGCTTCAATTTCCGGGGTAAAATCGTTTGCTGAATTTTCTGCCTCCCAAAACTCATCGTTTGTCATCCAGTCTTCCAGTTGTGAAGACTCCTCCCTCAGTTCTGTTTCCTTTTCTACTTCAAAACATTCTAAACAAATGTTGTTCTGATTTTTATTATTTAAATCAATCGCATTAGATACATTCACAATTCCAGCTAATAAAAAAGCTAAAGTAATTGTTTTTGTCATTTTGAAATATTTTTTTTTCATGGTAAACCTCCATTTTTTTAATTAAGAAAATCATTAATTTTCGATACAAAGTTAATCATTTTTTTATTATTTAGAAACAATCTAAATAAAAATAATACAAATTTTAGGTTAAATATTATTTCATAATTAATAAACAAAAGTGGCCTGAAAAAATTCAGGCCACAAACCTTCATTAAAAAAATCTCGGAATATGAAGGCAGGAAAATTTTAAAATCATCATAACCTCTGACACTTTATCAGTAATGTTTTAATAAATTTTAGCTCCGGTCAAAATTATATTCAGTCAAATGACGTAAAAGAGTCAAATTTGATGCTTGTACTTCAGAATATTTTAATTACTTTGAAGTTTTAAATAAAGAATGACTCATCCTAAAATTCATATTGTATCTTTTGCTATACCCTATCCTCCTGATTATGGTGGAATTATTGATGTTTTTTATAAAATAAAATCACTATGGGAAAACGATGTGGAAATTATTTTGCACTGTTTTGAATATGAGCGTAAGCGAAATGATGAATTGCTAAAATTCTGCAAGAAAGTTTACTATTATCCCAGAGATAAATCACTGGCAGATTTTTTTTCATTTAAGCCATTCATAGTAAAATCAAGAGTATCTAACGCTTTATTAAAAAATCTTTTAAAAGATAATTATCCGGTTTTACTAGAGGGTATTCATTCAAGTTATTATTTATCAAAACTGTTAATAAATAAGCGTAAGGTAATTTTACGAACACATAATATTGAATATAAATATTATCGTGCGTTAGCAAAAAAAGAAACCCGTTTTTTTCGTAGGTTTTATTATTTAATGGAATCTATAAAACTAAAAAGCTATGAAAAAAAACAGGTTTCCAGAAACTGTTTTATATCTGCCATCTCTCCCAATGATTATTCGTATTTTTATTCTTTAAATCCCTATACAATCTACCTTCCTGCATTTCATGCCAACGAGCAGCTTATGACAAAACCGGGAAAAGGGAGCTTCATTTTATTTCATGGCAATTTATCGGTAAACGAAAACATTACTGCAGCAGGATATATTTTAAAAAACATTTGTCCAAAAGTTAATTATCCGTTTGTATTTGCTGGTAAAAACCCACCACAAAAGCTTATTGATAAAGTTAAAAATAATAAAAATGCCGAACTAATTATCAATCCTTCAGAAGAAAAGATGAATGAGCTAATCCGCAATGCACATATTCATTTATTAATTACTTTTCAGAATACCGGGATAAAACTAAAACTCATTAATGCTCTATTCGGTGGTCGATTTTGCCTTGCAAACACACCAATGGTAAAAAATACACCACTGGAACCCATGGTTCATATAGCCAATACTCCCCAACAGTTTGTTACTGAAATAAATCACCTGATGAAACAATCATTTACCGAAGATTTGCTGAACAATCGGAAGCATTCCCTGTTAAAAAATGTTAATAATAACCTTAATGTACAAAAATTAATACCTTTGTTGGATTAAATTTTTACAATAAATACATTTAAATATTCTCAACCAATGAAAACTTGTTTAAAAACGCTTTTCTTGCTTTTATTCGTCAGTAGTGCTACATTATTATTTGCACAGGGTTATGAAATAAAAATTAACATAAGTGACCAACCCGATGCGGAAATTTATTTAGGATATTATTATGGAGATAAAACGTATGTAAAAGATACTGTCAGATTAGATAACAAAGGAAAAGGTAAATTTAAAGCGGATACATTATTACCTCAGGGAGTATATATTATAGTATTACCCTCAAAAAATTACTTTGATTTACTGATTGGCGATGACCAAAAATTTTCTATTGAAACTACGTCGGATGATTTGGTGAAAAACATGAAAATTAGCGGGTCAAAAGAAAATGAAGCATTCAAAGAATACCAGGAGTTAATGATGAGTAATAACAAAAAATCATCGGAGCTTCAATCCAGATTAAAGGAATTAGATAACTCATCCGATTCTGCCCAATTAATCCGTAAGGAACTAGAGCAAATGAGCCGTACGGTTAAAAATAAAATTAATGAATATGCCCGGGCCTATGATAATAGTATGTTTTCTGTAATTATTAATGTGGTAAAAAATCCCGAAATTCCCGAAATTGAAATCCCGGAAGGAACAAACAACCCCGATTCGGTTCGTTGGTTTCATTCATACAATTATAATCGCCAGCACTATTTTGATCATATCGATTTTAAGGATGAACGATTTTTATATACTCCGGTTTTTCATCATAAGCTAAATACTTATTTCACCAAAATTTTAATCCAGGATCCGGATACTATAAATCATTATATTGATATTATAGCTGCAAAAGCAAAAGAGAATGAAGAAATGTTTCAATATGTAATGCGCTATTTTATTAACACCTTCCAGCGAAGCAATATTATGGGAATGGATAAAGTTTTTGTACATGTTGCCGAAAACTATTATTTAACAGATGAAGTTGACTGGCTAGATGATAACACCCTTAAACGAATAAAAGAGCAGGTAGCTAAATTACGTTTTAACCTGATAGGAAATAAAGCCCAGGAATTAAAAATGGAAACCAGCACTGGTGAATATGCTTCACTTTATGATATTGATGCAAAATTTACTATTCTCTATTTTTTTGAGCCCAATTGCGGACATTGTAAAAAAGTTACACCCCAACTTAATGAAATTTATAAAGCGTTTAACCGTGATGAAGTTGGAGTATTTGCTGTTTACACACAAAGAGATAAAGAAGAGTGGAAGGAATATATTAATGATAATCAATTAAACTGGATTAATGTATGGGATCCCAATAACACCTCTAATTTTAGGTTTTTTTACAATATTTACAGTACTCCAACAATATACCTTCTGGATGAAGACAAAAAAATTAT
>CAZWPU010000091.1:0-6420 GCA_964635605.1 uncultured Bacteroidales bacterium
CGGATTGATTAACATTTGTCTTTCATCTTTCATTTGTTGAATTTTTCTCACAATATCCATTCCACTCAGAACTTTTCCAAAAGCCGCAAATCCTTGTCCATCGGGATTTCTTTTCCCACCAAAATCAAGCTCTGGCTGATTGCCTATACAAATAAAAAACTCAGAACTTGCGGTTCCTGGTTCAGCTCTGGCCATCGACAAGGTTCCATTTTTATGCAAAAGACCTGTTTCCAGTGTAGTTTCGTGCTTAATTGGAGGATATGGCGATTCTTCCACATCAAAGCCTAATCCACCTTGTATAACTTCAATTTTAATATCATTATTTAGCTGATTATCCATTCGAACAACTCTGTAAAAATTTGCACCTTCGAACTTATTATTCTTAATATATTTTATGAAATTTTCACAAGTTATTGGGGCTTTATCAACATATAATTCAATAAAAATATTTCCTAATTCTGTTTCGATTTTTACTTCTACAGGTCTGTTTTTATCTGTTTTACAGGATAATATTAAAAGAAAGAATCCTAAAAAAATAATATTTTTCATAAAGGTTAAGCATTTAATTTTATTTGTTAAAAATATAACATTCAAAAACAATATTCTATTTATTTATCTTTGTTTAACAAACAAAACGGGTATGCATAAAAAGGAACAACCAAATATTGTTATCGAGAAAGCCAGTGAAAACAATTTAAAAAATATTAGCTTAACGATTCCACATCATCAAATAACCTGTATAACCGGAGTTTCAGGGTCTGGGAAATCATCGTTAGTGTATGATGTTATTTGTAAAGAAAGCCAGCGTCGTTATTTTGAATCCTTTTCCTCGTATGCCCGCCAATTTTTAGGCAAAATGAGCCGTCCTGAGCTAGAACGAATCGAAGGATTAATGCCTGCTATTTCTGTCGACCAAAAAACGGTAAGCCGAAATCCACGATCTACCGTTGGAACAATGAGCGAAATTTATGATTATCTGCGTTTGCTGTTTGCCCGTTTAGGAAAAAAATCCAAACCGTTTCCCGAGATTAAATTGTCCAGAAGCTTGTTTTCATTTAACAGCCCGGAGGGCTATTGCTCTCATTGTAAAGGACTGGGTGTTGAAGACCAAATTGACCCGGAATTATTAATTAAAGACCCAACGAAAAGCTTACGTGAGGGAGCCTTAAGAATCACCACACCATCAGGGTATACCATCTACTCCCAGGTTACCATCGATGTGCTCGATAAGGTTTGCCGTTCCGAAGGCTTTCATGTGGATATTCCATGGAAAGATTTAACCAATGAACAAAAAAAAATCATTTTTTACGGGAGTAATAAAAGCATAATCCCTTTTGGTAAACATACGCTCGAATCGCGCATGAAATGGAGCGGAATTACAGCCAAGCCGCGCGAAGAAGGATATTACAAAGGGATATTACCCATTATGGAAAATATTTTACGTGTAGACAGGAATCCAAATATTTTGCGATTTGCCAAAACCATAAAATGCAAACAGTGTAATGGTAAAAGGCTTAACGACAAAGCGCTGTCGGTTACTTTTTATCAAAAAAATATTGCCGATTATAGCTCCTTATCGATATCTTCATTAAAAACAACTTTAGAAAATATTGCTTACAATAAAACCGATAGAGAAGTTTTTGAATCGATCAAAAATAAGATTATTGAACGTTGCCGGATTCTCGAAGAGCTTGGATTAGGGTATTTAACCTTAATGCGCGAATCAACCACCCTTTCGGGTGGAGAAGCACAAAGGATTCGATTGGCTACACAAATGGGTAATGGATTACGCGGAATCTTATATATCCTGGATGAGCCTTCCATTGGACTCCACCCAAAAGACAATGCACGTATGATTAAAATTATGAAACAGCTACGAAACCAAGGGAACACGGTTTTGGTTGTTGAACATGATAAAGAAACCATACTCAGTGCCGATCAAATTATTGATATTGGCCCAAAAGCAGGGAAAGAGGGTGGAAAAATTTTATTTCAATCGGATTTGAATCATCTCAAAAAAATTGAATGTGCGGAAAGTGAAACATTAAATTTTCTAAATAAAAAATCAATAAAAAATATTTCGTCAAGGAAGTTAGAAAACAAATGGTTAAATATAAAGAATGCAACGCTGCATAACCTTAAAAATATTGATGCAGCTTTTCGTTTACATGCACTCAATGTTGTTACCGGCGTTTCAGGAGCCGGAAAATCAAGCTTGGTTTTTGATGTTATTGGAAAGTATTTTGAGAAAAAACTTAATCAAGAAAAAATAGAAAATTTGGAAGTAAATGAAATTGTTGCAGATACTCCAATTCAAAAAATTATAGAAATTAACCAAACGCCGATCGGGCGAACACCCCGGAGCAATCCGGCTACATATACTAAATTATTTGATCTGATCCGTAAATTATTTGCTTCACTGCCCGAATCGAAAAAAAGGAAATGGAAACAGGGACATTTCTCATTTAACACCAAAGGCGGAAGATGCGAAACCTGTCAGGGTGCCGGAACCATACAAACCGGAATGCACTTTTTAGCAAATGTTGAAACCATTTGTGAAACCTGCCAGGGAAGACGATACGATGATGAAACGCTAAAAATAAAATATAAGGGTAAAAATATTTCTGAAATTTTAGAAATGGAAATATCAGATGCCCAACTGTTTTTTCAGGATAAACCAACCATTTATCATTATCTTAAAATCATGAATGATTTGGGATTAGGATACCTGGCGCTTGGGCAGTCAGCAACAACATTATCCGGTGGCGAAGCACAACGATTAAAACTAGCCGCCGAACTGGTAAAACCTTCAAAAAATCACACCCTGTATCTTTTTGACGAACCAACCACCGGCTTACACGCTTATGATGTTTCTATCCTGTTAAAAGCGTTGCAAAACCTAACGCAAAATGGACATACGGTTATTGTCATCGAACACGACGAAGGAATTATCCGGAATGCCGACCATATTGTTGACCTGGGCCCTGATGGAGGCGATTATGGTGGCGAAGTTATTTACTCCGGTAGTTATAATAAATTATTACTTTGTAAAAAATCGTATACTGCACAAGCATTATTAAGTACCAAAAAGCAAAAAAGAACAGAAGGAAAAAATAATACAGAACAGATCATTAAAAATCCTATAGAACTGAAAGGTGTTAGGACACATAACCTAAAAAACATTGATGTTAAAATCCCCAGAAATAAACTTACGGTAATTACCGGAGTTAGTGGTAGCGGAAAATCTTCGTTGGCATTCGATACGCTATTCACCGAAGGGCAATTAAGGTTTACTGAAAGCTTTTCTACATACGCTCGGAGTTTAATTCAACAAAAAAAGCGCCCTGACCTGATGGAAAGTTCAGGATTAACACCAACAATTGCTATTGACAATAAATCGATTACAAGAAACCCAAGAGCAACCGTCGGAACCATTACCGGTTTATACGATTTATATCGATTAATCTATTCCAGAATTTCAAAAGACGCAAATGGGAACAGATGCACATTACTTTCCAATCATTTTTCATTTAATCATCAGGCAGGTGCTTGCCCTGTTTGCAATGGTTTAGGAGTTGAATTAACCTGTGATCCAGAACGATTGATTTCAAATCCTGAACTTGCTTTAAATGATGGAGCTATGAAAGGAAGCAAAACCGGGAAATTTTATGGCGATCCATATGGCCAATATATGGCCATTTTAAATGCCGTAGGAAAAAAACATAATATTGATTTTTCAAAACCCTGGAATTCCTTAAGTATTGAAGCAAAAAATATTGCATTATATGGAAGTGATGAAAAAGAATATAATGTGGACTGGAAATACAAACGCAAAAACAGGGAGGGTATTCACCATTTTAAAGGAACCTGGTTAGGACTTATTCATTACATCAATGACGAATATCTCCGGAAACACGACAAACAGGGTGGTGCCGACATAGCATATTTAATGAAAGAAGTAAGATGTAAAAGCTGCGGTGGCTCAAGATTAAAGCCTGGAGCTTTAAAATACAAGATTGCCGGTAAAAATATTGACCATTTAGCTGCATTGGAAGCAAACGAAGCCTTAAACTTTTTCAAAAACATAAATAATTCATTATCAGAAGATGAACTCTTTATTAGTGCAGAAATTATACGACTTTGTAAAGACAAGTTAGAGGCCATGAAAAATATCGGACTGGGATATTTAAGCATTAACCGTGGAACAATAACATTATCAGGAGGTGAAGATAGAAGGTTAAGGTTGGTTTCGCAGATGGGTGGTGAATTAAACGGAATAACCTATGTATTAGACGAACCAACTGTAGGGCTTCATTCAAAAGACACACAAAATCTGATAAAACTATTACATCAACTTGCAAAAAACAACACGGTTGTGGTAGTAGAGCATGATGAAAATATCATAAGATCGGCACATCATATTATAGAACTAGGCCCTAAAGCAGGCGATGAAGGAGGGAAATTAATGTGGCAGGGTGAATTTAAACATTTCATTGAAACTAACAACACACTGACTGCAAAATACATTAAACAAAATTATACTTTCAAACAATATAAGTCCGATTTAAAATTGAATTTTGATGTAAAAATACTAGGCGCTAAAGCACACAATCTTAAAAACATTAATTTAACACTACCTTCCAATGGATTAACAGTTTTATCGGGGGTTTCAGGAAGTGGAAAATCCAGCTTATTGTTTGATGTTATTGCTCAATCAGCACATGTAAAAAAAGCAGTAAATTGCAACAATATTTATGGACTTGAATTATTTGATAAAATTCTTATCATGGATCAGACCCCCATTGGAAAAAATCCATTAAGTACACCTACAACATTTCTTGGTATCTATGATGAGATAAGAGAGCTTTTTGCATCAACAGAAGCTGCTAAAAATCAAAATCTAAAAAAAACACACTTCTCCTTTAACACAAAAGGTGGAAGATGCGAAAATTGTAAAGGACAGGGACAACTAAAAATTGCTATGGATTTTTTGTCGGATGTTTGGGTTCCTTGCCCAACCTGCAAAGGAAAAAGGTTTACAGAAAATATTTTACAAATCAATTGGAATGGCTTTACCATTTATAATATATTGGAATTGACAATACACAAAGCTGCCGAAATATTTGCTTCAGAAGAAAAACTAAACACCTCATTCCAAATGTTAAACAATTTAGGATTAGGACACTTAAAACTAGGGCAGTCAGCAACAACCCTTTCAGGGGGCGAAGCACAACGATTAAAACTGGCCAAAGAGTTAATCAAACCAACCCAAAAAAAATGTTTGTATTTACTTGATGAACCAACAACAGGATTACACTTTTATGATGTAGAGAAACTTTTAAAAGTATTATTTCATTTGCGTAACCAGGGCCATGCATTATACATTATTGAGCATCATCCATGGTTTTATAATATTGCCGATTACCTTATCGAACTTGGGCCAACAGGAGGTGATCAGGGAGGTTACTTAATGACAAAAGATATACTATAAAATCGCAAAAAAAAGAACCCGGAAAAACCCGGGTTCTTAAAATTAAGTAAATTTCAAAAAGTTATTTATTGAACACTGATTTTTGCATCAATTACGTCATTATCAATGGTGATTCTGAGGAAATAAATTCCTTTTGCAAAATCAGAAACATTAATGTTGTTATTTACATTATCCAATGTATTGTTGTAAACAACTTTTCCTGTTACATCAATAATTTCAACCTTTTTGCTACCTGGCATCGTAAGGTTATTGATATTAATATAATCTGATGCAGGAACAGGATATACCTTAATTCCATATTCATCTAACTTATTAATGCCGGTAACTTGATCAAGAACAACGTTCTTCACAAGATCAGAAGAAACATCAATGGTTCCATATTTACTTTCATACTGATCTTTAGAAACAAGATATACCAAACTCTCACCAGGTTCAACATTTTCGAAAATTGCCTTACCTTCGGTATCGGTAACTTTTGTTTCTGAGTTAAAGATCACTTCAGCATCAGCAAGTGCATCAGCACCATCTGTAACTGCAAAAGTAACCGTATAAGATTCTGTCATGGTTAACACAAGAGTCATTGGTTGAGTAACATCAACCGTTCCCTCAAGTGTTTCATAACCTGCTTTTTCTGCAACATATGGAAGATCTGTTCCAATGGCAACACCATTAAAAAATGCCATGCCATCTGCATCCGTCATTTCTGTCATTCCTCCGAAATCAATAGATACATCTTCAACAAAATTGTCTCCAGATTTCACATAGAAAGTAATATCATGGGTTTCAACAGTACCGAATTCCCACATAATCTTCTCATTGAAAACTTCCTCAGCATTTTTAACCGAACGTGCAGGAATCGTAACAAAATAAGTATCGTTATTGGTATCGAAGAAACGATCATGTTCAATGATTACCGTTTTGTTATCATC
>CAZWPU010000092.1:0-6415 GCA_964635605.1 uncultured Bacteroidales bacterium
TTAGTAGAAACATAGGTCATATATACTTCTTCGTCGAAATCAATATAATATTCATCATTTGTTTCCCAGTTGATTACCCTGATATTATTTATTCCATTGCTGCGTTCTTCAACCACAAGATAGGTTTTAAAGATTTCTATCCCTTCAAGAAAAACATCTTCGCGGTGTGGAATTACTTCTTCCCAGTTTTCTTTAGTTGTTTTATAAACCGGTGTTCGCATTAAACAGAAATTTTTAGCGTTTAAATTGGTTTTGATATAAAAATAATCACCAAAATGAGCCACCTCATATTCTAATCCTCGTTCACGTGGCTGTATAATTTTAAAATCATCATCAGGGTTATTGGCATCCAGAAATCGATATTCATTGGATAACGTGCTATAAGAACTTATGAATAAATATTTTTGTGATTTAGATTTATAAATTCCGATACTGAATGTTTCATCCTCTTCATGGTATATTTCTTTATCTGATGAGAATTCCTCTCCCAGAATATGTTTAAAAATTTTGTATGACCGAAGCGTAACATCATCTTTCTGGGTATAAAAAAAAGTTTTACTATCGTTTGCCCAAGCTGCCGAGCCGGTTGTTAAAGGGATATTATCAGATAATATCTCGCCGGTTTCTAAATTTTTAACATGAATAGTATATTTTCTACGGCTAACTGTATCGACACCAAATGCCAGCAATTTGTTATCAGGACTAACATTAATTCCGTTAACCTGGTAATAACTATGTCCTTTGGCCATTTCGTTCACATTGAGCATCACTTCTGCATCAGCATCAAGCGATTCCTTTTTGCGGCAATATATCGGATACTCTTTACCTTCTTCGTAACGGACATAATAGTAATAACCATTAAAAAAATACGGAACAGATTGATCGGTTTCTTTTATCCGCGACTTCATTTCATCAAAAAGCTTTTCCTGCAAATCTTCGGTTGGTTTTAAAACCGATTCTGTATACCTGTTTTCAGCTTCCAAGTATTCAATTACTTCCGGATTTTCTCTGTCGTTTAACCAATAATAATTATCAATCCGAGGATCACCATGTATGGTTAACTCTTTCGGTTTTTTCATAGCATCAGGTGGTTGAATGTTTTTGGTATTTTTACATCCTGTAATCATAAGTAATCCAAAAAATATAATCACAGAAACTTTTAATAATTTTCTATCCTTCATTTTAATTTAATTTTTATTTAATAATACTATCGTAAATATAATTTATTTCTTCCTATTTTGTTATCCAGAATATTTAGAATTAATTTTGTTACCTAAAATATAAAACAATGACTTACCAAAGAAAACTTACCCGTTCGCAAAATCAGGTTATTGCAGGTGTTTGTGCCGGCATTGCCGAATATTTTGGATGGGATATTGCATTAGTTCGTATTTTATATCTAATCATAAGTATTTTCAGTGCTGCATTTCCTGGGATCATTGTTTATATCATCTTATGGATTGTAATGCCCGAAAGAAATCATTTTGTTTACTGATCGATAGTAATTATTCGGTCATAAAAGCAACAGAAACGGCACCACGACCTGCACTTAATCCAATAACCGGCGAAATATTTACTACCGAGACAGGATCTTTCCCTGTTAAATCTTTCATTTTATCGAGATACCAGTTAGCTCCATCCATATTGTTGGCATGTAATACAATATAATTCCACAATTTTTCATCCTTCAGGTTATTTTCAATATGCCTGATTACTTTTTTCATATTCCCTTTTTGGCTAAAAGCCTTATCAAAAAGCGTTGATGTTCCATCAGTATTCATGGAAACAATTGGTTTTACATTCATTAAAGATGCTATCTTTTCTTTCATAGGGCTCACCCGTCCACCACGTACCATGTATTTTAAATTTTTAACACTTACCAAAATTTTCGATTTACTAATCCATGACTCAAATTGTTCAACAATCTTATCATGACTTGTTTCCTTTTCGATTTCCTGAGCTATTCGTAAAGCAATTAATCCCAAAGAACCAGAAAGATTACGCGAATCAACAACCGTAATTTTTTTGTTAAATCCCTTACTTATTTTTTCGGCTGATTTTACACTGCTATGATAAGTGCCGCTAAACTTACTGGTCAAATGCACGGCAATTATCGAATCGTAATGCGAAGCAAGGTAAGCATACAAATTTTCAAATGCTTTTTCGTTGGGCTGTGCTGTTTTGGCAAACTCCCTGTTTTCATCAACCAAATCGTAAAAATTCTCAGGAAGCATTGTAACCTTATCCAGATAATGATTCTCTCCTATAAAAATGTTAATGGGAATAAAATGAATTTGATGAAAATCAATTAAATCGGGGGATAAATCGCACGCAGAATCAGTAACGAGCGCAATTCTATGTTTTCTTTTATGAGCAACTTCATATTGCCGGTACATATCATCTGCTTTCTGATAGGTCATTACACCAAAATCTTTTACTGCATTAAAAAGTTTTTGTGGCTGGTCGGTATGTATATGAATTCGAACCATTTTTTCAGATCCGGCAATAACCAACGAATCACCGAAAGGTTTAATAACATTTCTTAATTCGGTTTTATCGATTTTTTCAGCTTTTATAAGTGCTTCGGTACAATAACGGTAGGTTAAGGTTTGATGAGAAATAGAATCGTCAAAATTTAATTCAATGGTATCTTCTTTCGAAGTAATCAATTTACGAATATCTTTTGTTTTAATTAATTCCAATATTCCCTCAAGGAATAATACAAAGCCTTTTGCTCCGGCATCCACCACATTTGATTTAGCCAGTATTTTTAATTTATTGGTTGTTTCGGCCAACGATTTTTTAGCCACCTGGTAGGAATCAAACAGTAATTCCTGAAAATCTTCAACTTTTTCTTTACTCGAATAAATGTGCTCTGCCCATTCGCGAATAACCGTCAACATTGTTCCTTCAACAGGTTCAGCAATTGCTTCATAAATATAATCAACAGCATTTTTAACCGATTGAGCAAACTTTTCGATGCTCATTTCCTGGCAATCGCAGGTTTCGTTGCTTGTTCCGTAAAGAAATTGAGCAAAAATAACTCCTGAATTACCACGAGCTCCGTCTAAAGCGGCATTGGCAATTGAATCAGCTGTTTCTTTGTAGGATTTATCAGGTCTTATTTTATCAATTATTGATCGAATGGTTGATGCAAGATTTGTGCCTGTATCAGCATCGGGAACAGGAAAAACATTAATATCGTTCAACTCCTTTTGATGTTCAATAATTTTATGTGCTCCGGCAAGGAATATATAATACAAATTCTTCCCTGTGAGATTATTAATAGTAGGTGTAGAGCTCATGTTTATCTATTTTCTTTCGTTAAATATACTATTTTAATTATAGTTAAATTAATTCTAAACTCAATTCGTTGGTATAGAAACAATTTTATAAAATTAATTGTTCTAAAAATTTAAAATTAATTTATTCAGCAAAAAAAATAAACGTCTGATGAAAAAAAATTAAGAAAAAATTTAAAAAGTAAAAAATAGACAAGGGATATATTTAATTTTTACTGAAATATAAGCACCTATTAAAAGATGAGGGATTAGAAAGGAAAATCATCCTCAACTTCTCTTTCTTGTTCTAGTTCTTCTGGTTTCTGTGCCCATTGATGAGTAACATTTCCTTCAACATAAATGGCTTTATAAGGAGTTGTTGGGCAGGCATATTCGCATGCACCACAACCAATACAAATATCGTCGGTAACTTCAGGTATTACCAGACTACCATGATAGGGCACCATTCGAACAGCTTTGGTAGGGCAATGTTCGGCACAAGCACCACAATTAGTACCTTCGGTTTCTACAATACAATTCTGTTTTACAAACTGAGCTATTCCAATCTGTGTTTGGCGTTTTGTTTCTAAATCCAATAACCGAATGGCACCTGTAGGGCAAACTTCGCCACATTTAATACAATCGAAGTTACAGAATCCCGCATGATTATCCATAACAGGCTGCATAAAGCCAATTAATCCATAATCGGTATAAGCTGGTTGTAAAACATGCGTAGGGCATGCACTCACACACAAATGACAAGCTGTACAACCCGAATTAAAATGTTCGATAGAAGCAGAACCGGGAGGAGAAACAGCTACCGTTCTTTTAGCCGGAAAAGTTGCCGTATCATGTACTTCAATATTCTGCGACCGGGTTTTCCCGGCTGTAAAAATTAAAGCTAATAACGCAAAAAATTGTCGCCTATTATTCGGATTTTGCTCAGAGGGCTGCGTATTTTTCTGCTTTATTTTTTTCTTTTCAAAAGAATATTGAATACTATCAACCGGGCAAACCGTAAGGCAATTGAAACAATTAACACACCGGTCAAACTCAACATTTTGTTCCGGGATATTTATACACCCAGCTTTACATACTCTTTCACACAGCTTACAACTGGTACAAGTATTTTTATTAATATGAATTTTAAATACCGAGAACCGGGAAAAAAATCCCAGCAATGTTCCCACAGGACAAATGGTATTGCAATATAAACGTCCCTTAAAAACAGAAAATAACAAGATTAATAACAGAAAAAAAACAGAAACAATGATTACCTGCCAGTGTTGTGGTTTTAAATCAACAACATAAAAAGTATAAATGTCAAATTTCTGCAAAACAGAAGCTAAGAGATTATTTCCTTCTATAACACCAGGCCGTATTAAACCAGAAGCAATACGTCCGAAAATACTATAAGGATCTAAAAAAGAAATTAGAACGGTAACACCGGAGATTAAACCTATAACAAAAATTCCTAAAAATGAATACCGTAGCCAACGGAAAGGTTTTATATAAGTATATCGGTATTTTTTAAATCTTCGGAATTTTTTGGATATATAACTAAAGATATCCTGCAATATTCCCAACGGGCAAATAAACGAGCAATAAACTCTTCCAAAAAGTATATTTAAGATAATTATGATTAGGAATCCTATCCCGGCAATAGTAAACAGATTTACCAATGTGAGTAACGAAGGGACAAACTGAAGAAACAGCACCGAATCGTATAATTTTTCGGGAATAAAATCTGTAAAATCAATAAATAAAGTAAGAATGAGTAAAAAATAGAGGACTGAAAATACAACCCTCAATTTTTTTAAAACAGCAAGCTTCATATATTAAACTCTTATTCTGTTAATATTAAGTTTGGATAAATCAATTTGCCCTACCCCCAATTGATTGGCTAATGGGATATATTCTGCATCCTGAGGTTCAATACCAAAAACTTTTGCAGCGGCAGCATCAGCAGCTACCATGTCGTTCGAAACGATTAAATATTTCATTTTTATCAGGTCGGCTGTGGAAGTGCCGCGTGGCCCATTTTTGGTCATTACCTGATAAGCGTCAATAATATTTAAGTCGGGTTTTCGATAGGTCGCAAAATCAGCAATACATTGGTTCAAATTATTCCGATGCCAATATCTTCGGTCCCAAACAATACCCATCAAGTTTTTCATGGCAACGGTGATACGGGCTGATCCGTGATTTTTTAAAACAGGCACATTAATAAAAACATCCGAGCTTAAAATTAATTCATGAACTTTTGCATTTTTAAGATTTTTCCCTTTGGGGATCTCAACACTTTGATAATAACTTTCGCTATGGGCAGGAACCACTTTTGCGCCGGCATCTTTTGCGGCTTTCTCAATTCCGCTGTTTTTATAACAAGCCGACCATTTATCACAAGTATTATCGAAAACATAAACCTCTTTTGCCCCGGCAGTAAAACAATGGGTTATAATTCGGTTTACCAATAAAGGGTTCGTGTCGGCTGCTCTTTCTGGAGGAACATCCCAACCTATGTTTGGTTTTACAACCACCGTTTGTCCTTTTTTAACAAAATTCTGAATCCCTCCCATTGCCTTTAATGCTTTATCGAGCATTAAATCCGGTTCACCATCACGAACAGCAACCAAATCATATGGAAGTGAGGAATTTACCGTATTGGCAAAAATTTTTCCAAAGCCTCCAACGCTTAATGCTGCTCCGGTAAAAATCCCTGCATTGATTGATTTTATAATAAAATCTCTACGTTTCATAAGCAGTGGTTTTAGTAAAACTCAATCCATAAATTTACAAAAAATGCAATAGCTTTAAAAATTAATCCTTAAATTTGGTTAATCAATAAAAATCAATGGATTATCTTTTAATCAAATAATACAGAAAAGCTATGGAAACCAAAGCAACTTATCTTTTAAGCAAACATAATATTCGAAGCATATTATTTGATATAGCAGCCATTGCATTTATTTATTTTGTTCCAGCCATCTCGCATTTACTCAGTTTGCCGGTTTATTATATCGAGCCTATGAGATTAATGTTAATTCTTGCTTTAGTACATACAACTCAAAAAAATGCTTATTTAATTGCTTTAACACTCCCGTTGTTTTCATTTTTAATTTCGGCACACCCGA
>CAZWPU010000093.1:0-3718 GCA_964635605.1 uncultured Bacteroidales bacterium
AAGTTATCCCTGAAATTTCTTTGTTAAAAAATTAAATTATATTTAATATTGCAAAGGCAATAGATATAATCATTTAATTTTTTTGCATTATGGCAATGCACAGAATGGGCGACCGGATTAAGAAAAGAAGGGAGATTTTAAAAAAACCTTCTTCAGAACTAGCCCAGGCCATTGGGGTAACTTCCAGTTTAATTTCTCAAATTGAACGGGGGAAAGCTTATCCTTCGATACTTACCCTGAAAAAAATTGCCGATGCATTGAATACCACGGTTGGAGAATTAATTGGCGAATACGAAATGCTGATAACCAATCCATTGTTAAAAGCCGATGAGCGAAAATATGTGAAAAAAAATAAAACAGGCGCTACGCTTTACCTGTTGTCTCATCACGATCCATCAAAACATATGGATCCTTTTTTGATTCGTTTTTCCAAAAATGCTGATTCCAGCGAGATCATGACAACCAGACATCCTCGCCAGGAGTTTTGCTATGTCCTCAAAGGCCATTTTTCCGTACAGCTAAATGATAAAACCTTTGAGATAAAAGAAGCCGACAGCTTTTATTTTAATTCCAATCAAAACCATTTGTTTAAAAATATCAGCAACGAAGAAGCTCAGTTACTCTGGGTTGTTAATCATAATAATTCATAATAAATACCAGAAAACTCAAAAATATTTAAAATAAAAAACAAAGATTATGGCACAATTAAGCAACACAAAAGAAACAACAGGACAGGTTAAAGTCCTTCCGTCGGTTGACGAAATTCTGGATCAACACCGTTATTCTGATGAGATTATTTCAAATATTAAAAAAGAAGAATTACTGCCTTATGGTTTGTTAAACCGTTTGCATAACAATTATCCAAAGTATTCAGGAATACTTCATGATTCAAAAGTGCTCTTTGGCCCGGATACAAAACCCAGGTATTCAGGTTTAAAAGGGTTTAGGGAGATTGTAAATGCTTTAAAAGAGAATGGTATTGATATCGGGTATATGCGCGAGCGTGAGCTTTTTATTAAGATTTATCGCTTTATGGCAACCCGGCATGTGTTAAATTCTATCGACTGGCATAATTTTGCCAAAGACTCATTATTTCAATTAGTATTTCCACAGCCTGAAATGGTAGATGCAGAGTTCCGAAAAGAATTTTTTAAACTCGATGAGGAGGATAAAGAAGCTCAGGAAGCGCTGATCCAGGATTATATTCATAAAACAAACCCTCACGATGGCAAACAGTTGTTAAATAAACCGTGGTTCGAAAATGAAGATGGCGATTTAGTGATACTGGAAGGTAGCCAGCACAAATATCCACAATGCCAGCTACTATTTGATAAGACCACCCAAAGCTGTTTTGCTTTTTGTACGTATTGTTTCCGACACGCACAAGTGCGTGGTGACGAAGATATGTTTATTCAGGAAAATGTTCAACCGGTGGTTGAATATTTAAAAAAGCATAAAGAGGTTGCTGATTTGCTGATTACCGGCGGCGATGGAGCATATATGCCCTATGAAAGACTTGAACAATATGTGCTTCCTTTTATTGAAGATCCTGAGTTAGCTCATATTAAAACATTAAGGATAGGATCACGCGTACTTTCTTATGAACCCGAGAGGCTTTTAAAAGACAGCTATAATAATTATCTTAATTTATTTAAGAAATTAGTGGATAATGGTGTTCAGGTGGTCTTTATGTCACATTTTTCAACACCACGCGAAGTACTTAATCCGTTAACTATTGCAGCTATCCGTAGGCTTCGGTCTCGTGGTGTAAATGTGAAAAGCCAAAGCCCGATGATGAACCATATCAGCTTGTTTACCAATGATAAAGGGGAGGTTGATATTGATAAATCGGCACAAAACTGGATTGATTTGGCTAACATTTTTGCTTCAGTTTCTGTTGGCTTCCACTCTATTTATTGTGCACGGCCTACCGGTGAACATCATTATTTTACCGTACCTATAGTGTATATTAACAAGATATTTAGTAAAATTTATCGTTCATTGCCATCCATTAACCGCCCGTCAAGATATATTACCATGACATCATCCGGTGGTAAAATTTCTATTCTTGGTGAAGTAGAGGTAAATGGGGAAAAAGCTTTTGCACTTAAATTTAACGAAGCAAGAAATATGGAATGGATGGATAAAGTATTCCTGGCTAAATATGACGATCAGGAAAATACAGTGGCTAATCTTCCTCCTTTCGAAGGAGAGAAACATTTTTATGAAGATGAATTGAAAGAAATTGAGCAGCAGAAAGAAGAAAAGCTACAAAAAAAGATGAATAAATAGAGTTTATGTTGAAAGTTTTTATAAAACCAGTTAGCTAAATTATGATTAATAAAATAATTAAAACACCTGCTGAAGCTGTTGCCGAAGTGTTTGATGGCGCTGTGATTATGATCAGTGGGTTTGGTGAGGCAGGAAGCCCCATCGAATTAATCCATGCATTAATAGATCAGGGAGCAAAAGACCTTACCATTGTTAGTAATAATACCGGAAGCGGGCATGTTGGCCTTGCTTCTCTGATTGAACATCGAAGAGTAAAAAAGATGATTTGTTCTTTTCCCAGAACAGCGAATTCTACTGTTTTTCCTGAGCTTTATACCAAAGGCGAAATTGAACTCGAATTGGTGCCTCAGGGTACTTTAGCCGAACGTATACGTGCTGGTGGAGCAGGTATTCCGGCATTCTATACGCCAACATCGGTTGATACTCCATTAGCCGAAGGAAAGGAGTCCCGTGTTTTTAATAACAAGAAATATGTGATGGAATATGGTATAAAGGCTGATTTCTCATTTGTAAAGTGCCAGGCTGCCGATCGTTATGGTAATTTGGTGTATAATAAAACAGCCCGTAACTTTGGGCCGGTTATGTGTACGGCAGCAACTACAACCATTGTTCAAGCCCGAAAAGTGGTTGAGCTGGGTGAAATCGATCCCGAGTGTGTAGTAACGCCAGGGATATTTGTACAAAAGGTGATTGAAGTCAGCAATCCTGCCGATGAATCAAAACTTGTAGCAGAAAATAGGAGGTACCCATGGTAGAAAAAGAGATGATTAAAGGTTGGGACAAAAATGAAATGGCACAAAAAGCCGCATTAGATATCCCCAATGGAGCTTATGTAAACCTTGGTATTGGCATGCCTGAGCTGGTTGCCGGTTTTGTCCCCGAAGGACGAGAAGTAATTTATCATACCGAAAATGGTTTGTTGGGTATGGGTCCATCTCCAGAACCAGGCAAAGAAGACCCAGAGTTAATCAATGCCGGGAAAAAGAATGTTACCGCTATTAAAGGAGCTTGTTATTTCCATCATGCCGACAGTTTTACCATGATCAGAGGACAACATCTTGATGTTTGTGTGCTGGGAGCATTACAGGTTTCAGGACAGGGCGACCTGGCCAACTGGTCTACCGGAGCTAAAGATGCTATTCCTGCCGTTGGCGGAGCAATGGATTTGGTAGCCGGAGTAAAGACCATATATGTGATCACAAAGCATATCACCAAACATGGCGATCCTAAGATTGTGGAAAAATGTACTTATCCGCTTACCGGAAAACGGGTTGTTGACCGTATTTACACGAATTATGCCATTATTGATGTTATCGAGAAAGATTTATTTGTGAAAGAAATGGCTCCCGGAGTTGATTTTGATTTTTTGCAAAAACATACCGGAGCAAAATTGAACAAGTATTAATATTTAAATTTATATTATGAA
>CAZWPU010000093.1:3818-6409 GCA_964635605.1 uncultured Bacteroidales bacterium
AAAGCCGAAGGTGCATACCACGGAACGTACGATTTTGCTGAAATTAGCCAAACAGCAAGTCCCGATGAGTGGGGCGATATTAATAAACCTAACAGTGTGCCATTAGCTCAAGGCACTCCTCAGGGCGTTTTGAACGATGTACTTATTTTTCCTTATAATGATATCGAAAGAACTTTGGCCATATTGGATCAACATGCCGGGCAAATTGCTTGTGTATTAATTGATCCTGTACCTCACAGAGTAGGGATGGTTCCTGGATCAAAAGATTTCATCGAGGCAATTTATCAGTGGACACGCAAAAATAATGCTTTGATGGTTTTCGATGAGGTGATAACCTATCGAGTGACTTATTCAGGAGCTCAAGAAAATTATCCGGTAAAACCTGATTTAACCGCATTGGGTAAAATTATCGGTGGAGGCTTTCCTGTTGGTGCTTTTACCGGACGAGCCGATATCATGAAAGTTTTAGATCCCAGTGAGAAAAAATTGTTATTCCCTCATTCGGGAACATTCTCGGCAAATCCTGTTACCATGACTGCAGGCAGAATTGCAATGGAATTGTTCGACAAAGAGGCTGTAGATAAAATAAACACTCTTACCCAGCAAGCCATTCATCAAATACAGGAAGCGATAAAAATAGCCGATGTACCGGTTTCTATTACTGGAGCAGGCTCCATGTTTAGAGTTCATCTTAAAGCAACCCCACCGAATACCTATCGCGAAGCATACCAAACGAAGGAGGTGAAAGCCTTATTGAACAAAATGCTCGATTATCTATTTTATGAGAAAAATCTTATGATGATAAATACGCTGGCCTGTATGTTCTCTACTGCATTAACACAAAAAGAGATTGATATTCTTTCCAATGCCTTTTTAAATATGTTTAAACGATTTAAACCACAAATAGAAAAAATACAATAAATTTTATGACAGAAGTATATATATGTGATGCTATACGAACCCCCGTAGGGAAATATGGAGGTTCATTATCAGCAGTCCGTCCGGATGATTTAGCAACGCTTGTTTTAAAGGAGATAAAAGATAGAAATCCTGGTATTCAATGGGATGAGCTCGATGATGTAATCATGGGTTGTACCAATCAGGCTGGTGAAGATAATCGGAATGTTGCCCGTATGGCGCTCCTGATGGCTGGATTTTCCCATACCATAACAGGAGCTACCATTAATCGTTTGTGTGCTTCGGGAATGGAGGCCATAGGTATTGCTGCACGAACGATCAGAGCCGGCGAAGCTGAATTAATTATTGCCGGAGGTGTAGAAAGTATGTCGCGAGCACCATTTGTGATGGGAAAAGCGAACAAAGCTTTTTCAAGGGCTACAGAAGTTTACGATACAACCATTGGTTGGAGATTTCCTAATCCAAAGTTGGATAAGCTTTATGGCACAGATTCGATGATACAAACGGCCGAAAATGTTGCTACTGATTTTAACATCAGCCGCGAAGATCAGGATGCTTTTGCCTTACGAAGTCAGGAAAAAGCCCATAAAGCTCAAACAGAAGGTTTGCTGGCCGAAGAAATTGTGCCGGTAACCATTCCACAGCGTAAAGGCGATCCCGTGGTTGTGGATACCGACGAACATCCACGAAACACTTCACTTGAAAAACTGGCAAAACTGAAACCCATTGTGAGTCCCCAAGGAACGGTAACCGCAGGAAATGCATCAGGTGTAAACGATGGTGCTGCAGCATTAATTATTGCTTCTGAGGCTGCGGTTAAAAAGTATAATCTTACACCAAAGGTGAAGATTTTAGGAATGACTGCAGCCGGTGTCGAGCCAAGAATTATGGGTATGGGTCCTTTACCCGCTACCCAAAAAATACTAAAACGATTGAACTTGTCGCTGGATGAAATGGAACTGATTGAATTGAATGAAGCTTTTGCTTCTCAGTCGTTGGCATGTATGCGCGAGCTGGGAATGAAAGTTGACGATCCTAGAGTCAATCCACTAGGGGGTGCCATTGCCTTAGGACACCCACTTGGAATGAGCGGTGCCCGGTTGGTTACAACAGCTTATTATCAAATGATACGTACCGGAGCTAAAAAAGCACTGTGTACTATGTGTATTGGTGTGGGACAGGGAACGGCTATGGTGCTTGAAAAAGTGTAAAGGTTATCAATATATTAATAAGTCATGGAATGATTTCAATTCATTCTGTGACTTTCTTTTTGATTGCTAATTACAAGCACTTTTTTTAACGGGTTACGGTCACTTTTTATCTTTATACACTAAATAATTAAACCTGTTAGGTTTCGTTCAATCAGTATATTCAATTTGTTAAATTCGTCTTCAATTTATTTTTTATATTTTTGTCGTCTGATAAAATGATAAAATGATAATTCATCAAGATGTTCATAATCTTAAAATTAAAAACCCGGTAGTAACTATTGGCGTTTTTGATGGTGTACACCAAGGGCATTTAAGTATTTTAAATAAACTGGTACAGGAAGCCAAAGAAAAAAATGGAGAGTCTGTAGTTATTACTCTGTGGCCCCATCCACGGATTGTTTTGAATAAAGATGTTTATTCGCTGCGGTTGTTAAATACCATCGAAGAGAAAAAGTTTTTACT
>CAZWPU010000094.1:0-6239 GCA_964635605.1 uncultured Bacteroidales bacterium
AGTCCAAAGAATAATATAAATATTTTCATTGGCACCAAAAAGTACCGTAACATCCGTTTTCATTCCAATGGAAAGAAACATAAACGGGACAAAAAATCCATAACCAATTTCTTCTATTTTTTTGTGGAATAGTTTATCATTATCATGAAATACCTGAAGGGAAGATAAAGCCATTCCTGCAATAAATGCACCCACAATAATACTAACACCAAAAATTTCACCTACTAAAACCACGCCCAACACCGTAATAAGGAAAAAAGTAACACGAGAATCATCTCCCGGATGCATACCTCGAAAAATTGATCTTCCTATTACCGGGACAAACCAAAGTACCATAGTAATAAATATTAACACAACACCCATAAAAAGCGGGTAAAAAAACACCCCTAAATGCGTAAGGTCAATGTGGTCAAACAACGAAATAGTTTCAAAAATCTGAACAGGTGACTGATGCCTTACCAGCTGGACACATATAGCCAATAATATCAGACTGGCAATATCGGTAATAACCGTTGAAGCTAAAATGGCCACACCAAACCTGGTTTTTATAACTTTGAGCTCCTTAATAATGGGAAAAACAATACCTACTGAATGCGAAGCAAATAATGAGGCGTAAAATAACTGGCCTATTGTATCATCAGGACTGAACATATGAAAAACAAAAAAACCGGCAACAGCAGGAATTAAAAAAGTTAAAATGCTTAACCAAACCACCGCTTTTTTTCTGAACGAATAAGTTTCAGGTTCGCTTCCATACCGTTCAACGACATTAAAAAAACCAAGCCAATTAGGCCCATAACATCAATCACAACATACAACTGTTCGGTTGGATATCCCCGGCCAAAGAGATGATTAAATTTCTCGATTAAATTAAATAAATTAGGCCCGATAAGAATCCCGATAATCAAAATCGAAATAATATTTGGTATATGAAAACGCTGGAGCCAACGGGGCACAATAGCCATAAGGGCCATTAAAATTAAAACAGAATTAAAAAGGTCAGGCCGGTCATGCGATTGAGATTGAATCTGTTTTCAATTTACAGCTTAATCGCTAAATTTCCAAAAAAATTTTAGCTCTAATAGATTAACTGCTCAATAGCCGTTTTATCTTTAAATAGTTGTTTTTTAAGGGAATCGGCACCGTCGAGTTGTAACTCATCCCGCATTCGTTTATGGAAAGTTATGGTTGCAGTTTTATTTCTTAAGGTATAGTTCGTAGAATAATCAAACAAATGCACCTGAACACTTGGGAGTTGATTTTCTTTAAATTTTTTAATATTTAGCATTCCCTTAAAACGCCTATTATCATTTGTATTAAGTAAAATTGCATAAACACCTTCTGGTGGTACCAGCTTTACCTCCTCTTCAATAATCATTTCAAGCGTAGGAAATCCAATCTCGTAGCATTTGGGATGGCCATCAATCAATTTCCCGGTAATGATAAAAAAATGATCCAGGTAAGCATTTGCTCGCTGAATACGTCCTTCTTGTAATGCTTTACGAATAATCGTAGAACTTACCGTTTCATTTTCCAGATCCTGTTCAGGAATTTCTTCTACTTGAAAGTGATGTTTTTGGGTTAAATGATACAGATATGAATAATCCCCTTCCCGATTATGCCCAAAGTGATGATTAAATCCAACAATAATAATTTTTGCGCGTAATTTTCCAAGCAAAATATCTTCAACAAATTCTTGTGACGTAGTTTTGGCAAATTCTTTGGTAAAGTTGATTATCACCAAATGATTGAGCCCTGTTTTTTCAAGCAAATGAATCTTTTCTTCCTGAGAATTTATCAACTGGAGTCCTTTACCCGCAGTTTCAGGATACAAAACCCGCCGAGGATGAGGATGAAAAGTTATTAAGACCGATTCCCCATCGATATTTTGGGCAAGGGTATTTAACCGATTAATAATTACTTTATGCCCTATATGTACCCCGTCGAAAGTACCGGTGGTAACAACTGCATTTTTTATCTTTCCTAAAGTATCAAAACTCCTGTGTAATCTCATTTTTACTATATAAGAAACAAAAATTTAAGATTCTTTATTTCGTTGTTTTACAAAATATGCTACTTTCTCAATAGAAGTAATCATATCATACTCTTCGAGATACACATTGGGTGATACATTTAAAGATGTTGATGTATAATTTAAAATCCCTTTAATTCCGGACATTATTAACCTTTCGGTAACCTGAGCGGCTTCTTCCGGAGGAACCGTTAAAATTCCAATAGAAATATCCATTTCTTTTACCATTTTTTCAAAATCGGACATAGCATAACATTTTACTCCGGAAATAACCCGATTCGTTTTATCAGGATTTATATCAAAGGTAGCTGCTATTGTTAACTTTGATCTTTTCCCATTAAAATAAGCTGTAATGGCTTTCCCTAAATTCCCAATGCCTATAACCACTGCATTTAAACCATCATCTGTATCAATAATATCACTAATAACATCAATCAAAGCTTTAACATCATATCCTTTTTTTAGCGTAGTAGAATACCCTATAAGCATAATATCGCGGCGTACCTGTACAGCTGTAATATTGTGTAAGCTGGCCAGTTCGTGTGAGTAAATATGTGTTTTTCCTTTTGCCCAACAATTAAGCAACGTCCTGCGGTATTCACTAAGTCTTCCAATGGTCTTTTCAGGAAGTTTATTCATGTTAATAATATTAAAGTTAAACATTTTTTATTTGAACTAATTAAACAGGTAAAGTTACAGTAAAGAGACTTCCTTCATCAACATTACTTTCAACCTGAATATCTCCGTTATAAATATCTAATATTTTGCGAACAATAGGTAATCCTAACCCACTACCTGTAATATGTTTTGTTTGTTCATTTTTAACCCGAAAGAATTCTTCAAAAAGATTTTTTATCTCATTTTGAGATAACCCAATTCCTGTATCTTTAACTTTAATAATCAGTAGGTTATCTTTTTTATCGATAAAAACATCCACACGGCCATTTTGTTTATTATATTTTACTGCATTAGAAATCAGGTTATTAAAAATAATTTCCAGATCACCAGGATCAATATTTATTTCAACATCTTTATCGTGAAGGATAATCTGAACATCTTTTTGTATGGCATATGGATTAATGGCTTCTATAGCATTTTGCGCTATTTCACTTACTTTTACCAGTTGAAATTTTTCAGTTTTTTTCTCTAACTTTATTTTGGTAATATCCAATAAATCCATAATCAGGTTACGCATACCACTTATACGATGCAATGAACGGTCGATCATTTGATCATAATCTTCAATTTTATCCCCTGCCTGTCTTTCCTGAATTATTTTCAAATACCCTTCAATCGCATTTAATGGTGCTTTTAACTCGTGAGATAGTACAGATAAAAACTGATAACGAATTTCTTTTCCTTCTTTATTCAGTTTGCGGGTCATTCCGCGCAGAAAAATATGTTTTGACACATTTTCCATGGCCGATTTAAGTTCCTGTGGAGTAAAGGGTTTAGGAATAAAATCGTAAGCTCCCTGATTTGTTGCTTTAACCGCGAGCTCCAACGAAGCATACGAAGTAATCATCATCACCAGAATTTCAGATTTATGTTTATTGATATATTCCAATACTTCAGTACCCTGGATACCCGGTAGTTTGTTATCCAGCAAAACAACTTCAATAAACTGATTTTCAATTATTTCTATAGCTTCTTCACCAGTAGATGTTTCAACAACATTAAACCCATAATCGCTATCCATAAATGGATAACTAACAGAAAAGTTATTTAAAATACGACTTACACCCGAACGTATTCCGGGTTCATCATCAACAACTAAAACATTGAGTTTATCCATTATACTTTTCGTATTTAAATTTTTAGCAATTTATTAATTTCTTTATGCAATTGATCTTTTCTAATTCCCTTTTCAAGGTATAGATCAGCTTTAATCCATTGCTTATCGTTTTGAGTATTTACACTAAACGACATCCCTGTTTCGGAAGACACTGCTGTAGCTAATATTATAGGTACATCAGGATATTTCCGCTTCATCTTATAAGATAAAATAAAACCACTATCATCACTTTCCATCATCAGATCAAAAATTGCCAAATCGGGTTTTGTATTTTGAATAATTTTTTCTGCTTCACGTTGGCTTTCAGCAGTTATAACTTCAAATCCAAAACTTTCGATATGCATTCTCATCTGAAAAAGATAATCCATATCGTCATCAACTATTAATATTACTTTCTTATCATGTCTCATAATCATCCTTTTTTATTGCATTCTGGGTATCGCAATTCTAAACGTTGTTCCTGTTGGGCCTTGCTCAGGATCGGCATTTGAGGTAACCGTAATTTTACCTTTATGCATTTTTACAATTCCGTATGCTGTAGCTAAACCAAGCCCTGTACCCTTGCCAATTTCTTTTGTGGTATAAAATGGTTCAAAAATCTTATCCAAATCATCTGCTTCAATACCGCATCCAGTATCCTTAACATAAAAAATAACATCCGGCTCAGAATCTTCAATAATAATATCTAACTGACCCCCATCGTGCATGGCGTCGATGGCATTTTTCATTAAATTTGAAAGTATTTGTAACATTTGTTCCTGGTCGATCAATGCAATAGGATTCTTTAATTTTGAGGTATCAATATTAACTTTAATATTATCAGGTATTACAACTGCATCGGTACTTTGTTTGGCCAATTCGGCGACATTAACTTCAGTAGCATTTACCTGATTTTTGCGGGCAAAATTTAACAACCCACCTACAATTTTTTTACATCGATTGGTTTGTTCAACTATCAATTTTAAATCTTTGTATAACAGGGAATCTTTAGGTGTTTCGTCCAGTAAAATGTTAGCATACATTATCACTACTCCTAACGGATTATTGAGCTCATGAGCAATTCCAGCCGAAAGTTGTCCCATACTAGCCATTTTTTCTGATTGCCGCAATGCCTGCTGCATGGTGGTAAGTTTCTCGTTGGTAACGGCTAATTCATTTACAGATTTATGTAATTTTTCAATAGTATAGGGTAGGCACATTTCTATTTCGGCTAATCCCTGAACAATTGCTTTGGCATGTTCTTCACAAGTTTCATAACCACATGCACCACAATTCAGATGATCTTTCAACGATTTTTTTCCCATAGACTCTAAAACTGCTTCCACTTCTTTTTTTTCAGGGCTATCTAACACACTCTCCTGTGCTTTGTATTGTGCCGAAAGATCTATCTTCAGATAGGTTTCAACATCTTTTTTCCATTTTTTGTGATCGAGATTTCTAATTTTTTGTTTTACATAATTATTTACCAGGCTTCTTTTAGCATAATGCCTTTGCCTGTTAGTCATTCCAGGCCCCATAATACATCCTTCGCAACCTAATAATTCAAGATGTTGAGATTGTATTAACCCGTCTTCAAACTCTTTTATAGCTTCCTGAAAATCATTTTTGCCTTCGGCAACAATAATACTTCCATGCAAGACATCATCGGTAATTTCAGCCGTTTGAAGTAATCCTCTGCTTACAGGAAAAACAGCCCCTTTACCTCCTAATGGAGGATCAAATTCGGTAGGTTCAACATCAAAAGGTTTTATCTTATTATCGGTAAACATTTCGCGCAGTTCAGCAAAAGTAATCATCTCATCCACCTCATCTGATTCAGCCTTTTTAGCTACACAAGGGCCTATAAATATAATATTGGTTTGATCGCCATATTTTTCACGCATTACTCTCGACATGGCAACCATTGGCGAAGGTATAGGTGCCAGATTATCTACTAAATTAGGATGATAATGTTCAATATAAGAAACAATGGCAGGACAATCAGATGAGATATAACATTTATCGGTATTTTCTTGTTTAACCAGCTTATGATATTGCGTAGCCACTAAATCCGCCCCAAAAGCAACTTCAGAAACCACATCAAATCCCAGCTTACGAATCATAGAAACAAAAATTTTGTAATCGGTTATTTCTTCAAACTCGGCCGGAAAACTTGGTGCTACTATAGCAATATTCTTTCTGTTTGTTTCTAATAATTCAGTTACATTATCAATAGTATACAGGAAAACTTTCGCTCCCTGACTGCAAACTTTCGTACAATTACCACAAACAATACACCGTTCGTTTAATACTTCGGCTTGTCCGTTAATGATCTTTATGGCTTTTGCTGGGCATTCGCGAACACAGGTATAACATACCCTACACCGATTTTTAAGGGTATATACTAAATCACGATTTTTATTTGAGTTTCCG
>CAZWPU010000095.1:0-6185 GCA_964635605.1 uncultured Bacteroidales bacterium
CCATTGGGAACAGGTGATATTAAAGTGGGTGGAAATTATGCCTCAAGTCTGCCAGGAGTTGTAAAAGCAAAAGAAGCAGGATATGGTTCGCCAATGTATCTCGATTCAAAAGAAAAGAAATATATTGACGAAATTGGTGCTGCTAATTTCTTTGGAATAAAAGGAAATACTTACATCACACCAAAATCTTCGTCAATTTTACCTTCGATTACCAATATGAGTATTATGCAATTGGCTGAAGATATGGGAATAAATGTTGAACGTCGTCCGATTGATATTGAGGAGCTTGAAACATTTGATGAGGTTGGCGCATGTGGTACTGCTGCAATCATTTCACCCATTGGCGAAATTTATGATATCGATAAGGATAAGCGATATACTTTTTGTAAAGACGGTAAACCCGGGCCTATATCTACAAAAATTTATAATAAACTGGTTGCTATTCAGTATGGTGATGAACCAGATCCGCATGGCTGGGTGTCATTTGTTAAGTAAAAAAAAGGTTAGTATTTTTTATATAAAACAAAAAGCAGGGAATAATTTATGTCCCTGCTTTTTTAATAATTTACTGATCAATATCTCTTTATGGTTCAAATTTTTGTAATTCAATTTTTATGCCTGATTCCACTTCAAAATCTTCTACTTCATTAACCATATCAGGATCTTCGATATCATAATACCATATTACTTTAACATCACCTCCTTTGTCTTGATACTCCTTTAATACTTCAAGCATATCAAGTATACATTTTGTAGAGCTGGTGTTTAAATAAATTAATTTTATGACTAGTTCAATTTTATTATTTGTATTTTTTATGTATTCTTTGATCCAGTTAACAAGGGGGAGATAAAATTTGTAGGTTTCTTCCATATATGATTCACCCGAGATTTCACAAACTCCAGTATCAGCATCAAAATTTACTTCGGGAAAATAAGGCGTATCAGGTGAGCTTTTTAGGGTTATATTGTCCATGATTTATACTATTTAATTTTTATCAACTTTAACCGTAATTGAAAACATTGAAAATTTATCATTAATCTTTTCAATTTTGTATTTTAATTTATTTTTAGATAACATAACTGCTTGGATAAGACCAATTCTTGCGCCAAATTTTTCGCCAGGCGAATTCATTCTTTGTTCTCGCTTTAGATGTCGTAATTCTAAATGGTCTGATTGATTGACCAATTTGCATCGTTCAGAAAGTATTTTAGCATCAGAATTTTTTACTCTGTTTTTTGTTGTAAAGGTAAAAAAAGTTTCATGTTCTTTTAAATCCATTTCTCCTAATCCAATTCGCTGAACATTATTAACCATATGAAAATGTTCTGAATAATACGAAACATTTTGCGAAAGTTCAATAAATATTCTAAATAGTTTTCTTCGCGTATTATCATATTCTTTGGTAAAGTCTTTAATATTTGATCCGAAAACCGAAATAAGTTCAATATAAAAAGGTCCACGGTACGATAAAAGTGTTTTTTTGAATAAGTCCTGTTTAATTGTAGCCTGGTCAATCATTATAAAATAATTTTTAATCCGAGTAAGGTAATATCATCTCTTTGTTCTACATTACCCTGAAAATTATCTAATTCTTTTTCAATAATCTCTTTTTGTTTTGCAAGCGGATGTGAGACATTTTCCGAAATAAGCTGTTTTAATTTAGAGCTACCAAATCGTTTTCTTGATTCATTATTTTGATCAATTAATCCATCCGATGAAAGATACAAAATATCTTTTAAATCGATATCGATTTCGTGAGATGTAAATTGTTTGGTTTGTTCATTATTTTTAAAACCTCCGATTGAATGTCTGTCGCCTTTAACTTCAATTAATTCATTTTTTTGATTTTTGTATATGAGTAGAGGTCTTTTGGCACCGCTAAAAATTACTTTTTTATGGTCGTTTTTAGTATTTATCGAAACTAAACAAACATCCATTCCGTCACTGTTATCACTTTCTTTTTGTTTTAAGGCTTCAATAATTTTAACATTTAATAAGGTTAAAATTTTAGCAGGGTCGCTAATTCTATTTACCAAAACAATTTCATTAAATAATCGGTTTCCTATCATTGACATAAATGCGCCTGGAACTCCATGGCCTGTACAGTCAATTACAGCAATGTAAGTAGTTGAATTAATTTCTGCAGACCAGTAAAAATCTCCAGAAACAATATCTTTAGGACGATAGATGATAAAATTTTTAAAAAATTTATTTAACTCTTTTTTTACCGGTAAAATTGCCCTTTGGATATTTTTTGCATATTGAATACTTGAGTTTATTTTTTTATTTTGTAGATTTAAGGTGTCTCTTTGTTGTTGGATATGATTTTTTTGTACTCTAATTTTTCGATAAAATGCAATTAGAATCAATAAGAAAATAAGGATAACAACAAATCCCCAAATAAAAATATTTTTAACTAACCTTTCAAGTTTTAATTGGGCTTCTTGTTCACTAATCTTTAATTCTTTTAATTCAAGAAGCATTTTTTGTTCGCGGGTAATCGCTTCAATCTCAGCAAGCGAATTTTCTGTTTCTTTTAACTTATCACTTTGTTTGACAAGCTCTTGTTGCGTTTTATTTTTTTCGGCTTGTGCTTTGTTAACTTCTTCGCTCGATTTTTGCTTAATGCTGGTTATCTCTTGATTTTTTAAATATTGATCAATCGATGCAAACAAATCGAAGTATTCGATACTTTTGGCTGAGTTTCCCAATTCTTTATAATTTTCGGCAATAATACCATAAAAAGTACGAACATATTTTAATTCATTTATTTCTTTGGCAACCTCAACCCCAGAAAATGCGGTGTTGTTTGATTCATTAAAATTATTAAGCAATTGTTGAGTTTGGGCTATATTAATTAATGCTGATGCAATGCTCGATTTATTTTTGATTTGCCGGCTTATATTTAAACTTTTTTCAAAATAGTCGAGTGCATTCTGATGCTGATTCATTTCACCATAAAGCATTCCCAAATAATTGTACCCTAACAGTAAACCATTTTTGTTATCCAGCGTTTGATTAATCTTTACTGCTTGTTCAAAATAATGAATTGCTTTGGATAATAATTGATTATTCCAACATAAAAAAGCCGCTTTATTTAAATATTCAAGCTCAAGTGGTTGGTTCCCTTCTTTTTGATATTTGCTAATAAGTTCCTGATAACCGGAAAGTTCATCTTTAATATTTCCCGGTATTTGCTGTGCATAGGATTGGGTAAAAATAAATCCTATTAATGCTATGTAAATAAGAAACTTCTTGATAGTAAACAAAATTTAAAATTTACTAAAGGTAAAATTAATTTATTTTTAATCCAAAATTTTCAATTTCGCTGTATTCCTATACATTCTTAATTATTTATAAAGATGTTAATTTATTTGATGAACATATATTTTTATGGTTTGTAAATTAGATTTCTTTATTAATATTTTCGTTATAAAATTATATTTTTATGTTTTTAATTTAACAAAAAACGCTTATTACCGTATAAAATCATATGGAATACAAAATTTTGATTGCCGATGATGATAAAGAATCTGTAGCGAAAGTGCAAGAGCTCCTTCAGGAAGAAAATGGCAAATTTCGTATAATCACGGCATCGCAAAAAGAAATTTATATAAAATCTCTTGAACTAAAACCGAACATTATTTTAGTTAATCAGGGGACTCTTGTGAAAGAAGGCATTGACCGTATTATGTCACTTAAGCAAGATAAATTGTTACAAGATATTCCTGTTTTATTAATTACAGATTATACTCCTCGAACTAATTTTGATCGGGTATTTGAGTTTGGAATTGTTGATTTTATTCATAAACCTTTTAATAAGAATGATTTGTTAATGCGTATTGAAGCTTCTGAAAGTCGAAGGGAGTTTCAGCATGCTATTTATAAAGAACACGAATTACTTCGAGAACTAGCAATTGTTGCCAAAAAAACAGCTACCGGAGTTCTGATCCTTAATGCAGCAGGATGGATTGAATGGGTAAATGAAGGTTTCCAGAAGATGTATGGTTATACTTTTGATGAATTTGTAGAAAAGTATGAGAAAACGCTATTTGACAAAGTAAAGAATCCAAAATTATATAATGCAATTCAAATCTGTAAAGAAAAGAAACTGGAGAGTACTTCATACGATAGGAAGTGGAAAACTAAAAACGGAGATTATAAGTGGATTCAAACAACGTTGACACCAGTTTTGAATGAACAAAATGAAATAATAAAATATATTGCAATAGAATCTGATATTAGTGATTTTAAAGAAGCTGAAGAGCGAATGGAAGCTAAAAATGAGAATCTCTTAACCCTTGCAGAAAATCTTGAAAATTCTAATATTCTTTTAGATAATCAGCGAAAGGAAATTGAAAAACAGAAGGGATTTATTGAGGAGCAGAAAAAGAAATCTGATGAGTTGTTGCTTAATATTTTACCTTTCGAAACTGCTGAGCAGCTTAAGAAAAAAGGTTTTGCCCGTTCAAAACAATATAAGTTGGTAACTATTTTATTTACTGATTTTAAAGATTTTTCTTATCTTACCAATACCATGGATAGTCAAGAGTTAATTAAAGAGCTCAATATTTATATCCAAAAATTTGATGAAATCATTGAAGATCATTTTATTGAAAAAATAAAAACCATTGGTGATGCCTATATGTGTGCCGGTGGATTGCCTCTGCGAAATAAAAGTAATCCTATTGATGTTACCTTAGCAGGATTAAAAATTCAAAAATTTATGAATGATTTTCGGGATGAGAAGCTAAAAAATAATGAACATCCCTGGGAGTTAAGATTAGGAATACACACAGGTGAGGTTATTGCCGGAGTTATCGGGAAAAAGAAATTTGCTTATGATATTTGGGGCGATGCAGTAAATAAAGCCAGTAGAATGGAGCAATCCGGCGAAATTGGAAAAGTAAATGTTTCAGGCGATACATATCAATATATTAAGGATTATTTTGATTGTACTTATCGGGGGAAAATTGAAGCAAAAAATAATGTAGATCTGGATATGTACTTTGTTAACCGCCTTAAGCCAGAGTATTCTGAAGATGAGGCTGGTACAATTCCAAATGCAGCCTTCAGGAAAATATTAGCTAAATATTAGTTTTATTATAACATATCTTTATTAAAGTTAACCGGCAAAAATTGTTTAATGCTATCTGCGTAAGTAATTTTTTCTTGTCCGTAAAGAATTACCTTAATGGATTGATTTGCTCTTTTTTCACTTTCGAGCATAACCTGCAAGCACGATCCGCATGGAGGAACCGGCGATTTAATAAATTCAGATTTTGTTACTGCAGTAATCGCAATAGCAGTAATAGGAATATTGGGGAATTTTGAATTCGCATAAAAAATGGCTACTCGTTCAGCACATAATCCGGAAGGATAAGCCGCATTTTCCTGGTTGTTTCCTTGAATAATTTCTCCATTTTCGAGTAAAACAGCTGCCCCAACTTTAAATTTAGAATAGGGTGCATAAGCTTTTTTCGCGGCTTCTTTTGCTTGTTCTATTAATTGTTGATGTTCAGCATTAAGTTCGTCTGGAGAATTATATTCAATTAACTCAGATTGTATAATTTGTTTTTTCATTTTGCGTTAAGTTATTTAAACATTGTGTATGTAAAAAAAATAATTACTTTTTTTACATTTGTTCAAATTAACGAAAAAAATATGAAAAAAAGGATATTATTATTTATAATCCCTGTTGTTCTTGTTTCTTGTAAAGTTCAACGGATACCCGATTCTTCAAAAAGTTATACCTCCTTAAGCAGACAAAATTACATCGGAAATTATAAAGATTTGGCCATTAATGAAATGAAACGAAGCGGGATTCCTGCTAGTATAACATTGGCGCAAGCAATGCTCGAATCTGATAATGGAAATAGTACGTTGGCACGAAAAGCGAACAACCATTTCGGAGTTAAATGTCATAGCGATTGGAAAGGTGGAACAATTTATCATGATGACGATAAACGAGGAGAGTGTTTTAGAAGATATAAAACCGTTTATGAATCGTATATCGATCATTCAGATTTCATTGTTAATGGAAGACGATATTCTTTTTTATTTGATTTGGACCCAACCGATTATAAATCCTGGGCACGGGGTCTGCAAAAAGCAGGTTATGCTACAAGCAGAACATATGCCCATCTTCTGATAAAAATTATTGAAGACAATCAACTTTATGTTT
>CAZWPU010000096.1:0-3163 GCA_964635605.1 uncultured Bacteroidales bacterium
ATCAAAAAATATTTTTATTAAAACAGTGGTGTTTATCCTGCTAACAGGAATTACTACCACCTTTTTGTGGAGTTTTAAGGAGGGCGATGATTTTAAAATCGCTAAAAGCATGGATATTTTCTATTCTCTTTTTAGAGATGTAAATGTTTACTATGTAGATGAGACAAACCCTGAAAAAATGGTTGAAACCGGTATAAAAGCAATGCTCGAAGAATTGGATCCATATACTGTCTATATCCCCGAAAAGGATATGGATGAATTTAATTTTATGACCACAGGACAGTATGGAGGAATTGGTGCTTTAATAAGGAGTACGGGTGGATTTCCGATTGTCGCAAAACCATATAAAGGGTTTCCAGCAGATAAAGCAGGCTTAAAAGCTGGAGATAAGATTCTTGAAATCGACGGGAAACCAGCCAATGAAATTCAATTAGAGCAGGTAAGTGAAAAGCTCAAGGGGGTTCCACAAACAACTGTTAAGCTTTTGTTAGAGCGGCCTTATTCCGGCGAAAAAATGGAAAAAGAACTTGTACGAGAAGAGATTCAGATTAAAAGTGTTCCATACTATGGTGTTGTTGATGGAAATGTTGGTTATATAAGGGTATCAAAATTTACTCCGGATGTTTCGCGTGAGGTAAAAAATGCACTCAGAGAATTGAAAGCAGAGCAACAAATAGAATCTGTGATTCTTGATTTAAGAGGAAATCCCGGAGGATTATTAGTGGAGGCTCCTAAAATTTGTAATTTATTTATCCCGAAAGGAGAGGAGATTGTATCTACAAAAGGGAAAACAAAAAAGTGGAACCAGACATTGAAAACCACAGAATCTGCTTATGATACTGAAATACCTTTAGCTGTTTTGGTTAGTAGAACTTCTGCATCTGCTTCTGAAATTGTCGCCGGAGCGATTCAGGATTTTGACAGAGGTGTTGTTGTTGGACAGCGTACCTTCGGTAAAGGATTAGTCCAAACAACTATTCCGCTTAATTATAATGCTCAGCTTAAGGTAACCACAGCAAAATATTATATTCCCAGCGGACGATGTATCCAGGCACTTGATTATGCGCATCGCAACGAAGACGGAAGTGTAGGGTATATTCCCGATTCATTAATCTCTAAATACAAAACCCGCAATGGACGAAAAGTGTACGATGGTGGTGGCATTAGGCCCGACATTGCTTTTGAGCCCGAAGAGGTAAGCCAAATGTCCATTAGTCTGTTATCTCAAAATGTGATTTTTGATTATGCAACTAAATTTGTTTATGAAAATCCAACCATAAAAAAAGTTGATGATTTTAATATTACGGATAAGGTTTATGATGATTTTGTAGCATTTGCTTTGGAGCAAGAGTTTAATTATGAGACTGAGAGTGAAAGAGAACTGAAAGAACTTATTAAAATCATAAAACGTGAAAAGTTTTTCGATAGAGTAGAAGAAGAGATTAAAGCTTTACAAAATCAGTTGATAAAAGATAAGGAAGAAGATTTATATGCTTTTAAAGATGAGGTTATTCAGTTCTTACGTGACGAGATTGTTGGAAGATATTATTATGAGGAAGGGCAAATACAAGCAAATTTAAAAGATGATGATCAATTGAAAAAAGCGATTGAAATTTTAAATGATCAGGAAAACTATTATTCGATTCTTTCCAGTAAAGAAAAAGAAATAGAATAAAGAAAGATTAAATGGGTATTGTAACAAACCCATGTACAATTCTGGTATTTTTTTGTAAAAGACACAACGATCACAAAAAGAGTTGTTTAGGCGTTTGTAAAACGCTTGAGGTAGTTTTTTCTAAATTAATTTTTTTCGCTTAAATGTATGGTAAAATATAATGACAGAAACAATAGCTGCCATAAAATCAGCAATAGGGAAAGCCATCCAAACACCATCTAACATGAGGCCCCCAATTTTAGGAAGTATCAGTATTAAAGGGGTAATTAGCAAAACCCAACGCAGTATGGCGAGCACGAAGGCTTGTTTTGCCTGGCCCATTGCCTGATGAATACCCATTGCCATGGTATTTACTCCCATGAGCCACATCATCATTACGACAATTCGTAAGGCTCGCGGGCCCTGCGCCAGTAATTTCTCTTCATTTGTAAAGAGAGTAAATATATTCCCGGAAAAAATTTCGAAAAAAATGACAGCCAGGACTCCATAAATCAGGGAGTATTTAATAACCAGCCGAATGGTATGTCTTACCCGTTCGTATTGTTCTGCTCCATAGTTATAACCCACAATCGGTTGCATGCCCTGGTTTAATCCAAAAAGAGGCATACCAAAAAACAAGGTGGTTTTGTAGATAATTCCAAAGATGGCAATGGCTGTATCTCCTCCAAGAGCACCCAAGGTGTGATTGAGCACGATATTGGCAAAACTACTTGAAGATCGCATACCAAAACCTGATAAGCCCACAGAAAGAGATGGTTTTAAGATATGCTTTTGTAGCTTCATAAAACGCAGTTTGATGGAAATAATACTTTTCGTGCTGGAAAAGTACCAGATAAGATATATTAAAGTGGCAAATTTCCCTAAAATTGTTGCTAAAGCAGCTCCACGAATACCCATATCCAAGGGAAAAATAAAGATATAATCCAATACCGTATTTACTAAGATTCCTAATAACATGGCATACATTGCTTCCCGGGCAAACCCTTCTGCCCGTAAATAGTTGCTTGTACCCACACAAAAGGGGAACCACAACATACCAATAAAGACAATTTGTCCATAATCGTGAGCATAGGGTAGTATACTTTCTGTAGCTCCAAAGGCTTGCATGATGGGATCGGTAAATAAAAAACCAATACTGCTAAAGAAGATCCCTACCAGTATGATTAGCAAAAAACCATTCCCGGCTATAGCATTCACTTCTTGCACATCACCTTTTCCAAGTTTGCGGGATATTAAAGTGGATGTCCCAATGCCAATCATGTGGGCAAATGAAGAAATAATCGCAATGATAGGCAAAACAATGGTTACTGCGGCAATACCCAGGTAGCCCACTCCGCGTCCAACGAAAATAGTATCTGTAATATTATAAATGGCATTGGCAAACATACTTACCATAGAGGGTAACGACAGGCTGAATAATAGCCTGCTGACTTTATTACTTCCCAGTTTGGTATAGTTTTCTGCCATTACTATTGCTTTTTAATAGCA
>CAZWPU010000096.1:3263-5987 GCA_964635605.1 uncultured Bacteroidales bacterium
GGTGCATTTATAGCATTTCTTTCAGCAAAACCGCGAACGGTTGCATTTCGTGAATTGATATCTTTTAAAAATCGTTTTCGCCCCATTAATGTTTCCACGTATCCTTTTTCACGGGCTTCGGCAATACATTTATCCATATATTCCTTTACTTTTGGGAAACCCTTAAAATATTCATCAATCAATTGTTTGGCTTCAGTTCGTGGAATATTTAACCGTTGCGACAATCCATAGGCAGAAATACCATATATGATTCCAAAGTTCGCTGTTTTCGCTTTTCTTCTTTGGTCTTTAGTAACTTCCGATAATTTTTCCACGTGGAAAATTTTCGAAGCGGTGGATGTATGGATATCGGTATTGTTTTTAAAGGCTTCAATCATTTTTTCATCCTGACTCATGTGGGCCATCAAGCGCAGCTCTATTTGTGAATAATCGGCAGCCAGCAAAACGTGGTCTTTGTCTTTAGGGATAAAGGCTTTACGGATTTCCCGCCCACGTTCTTCGCGGATCGGAATATTCTGTAAGTTTGGATTATTAGAGCTTAAACGTCCCGTGGCTGCAATAGCCTGGTTAAAAGAAGTGTGTATTTTTCCTGTTTTTTTATTGATTAATTTGGGCAATGCTTCAATATAGGTTGACAATAATTTTTTTAGCGAACGAAACTCAAGGACATTGTTAACAATAGGATGTTTATCGGCAAGTTTTACTAATGTTTCTTCACTGGTAGAATATTGTTTCGACTTGGTTTTTTTGGCATTAGGGTCTAATTTTAACTTATCAAAAAGTATTTCGCCCAACTGTTTGGGTGATGAAACATTAAAGGAAATACCTGCCTGATCTATGATTTTTTCTTCAATTTTAATTAGCTCTTTATTAAGCTCTTTTGCGTAATCATTTAAAGCATTGGTGTTTATTTTTACTCCTTCACTTTCCATTTCGGCCAATACGGGAATTAAGGGCATTTCAATGGTTTCTGCTAAGTCGTATAATCCGGTTTTTTCCAACTCTTTTTCAAACAGCTCTTTCAGTTGAAAGGTTAAGTCGGCATCTTCGGCGGCATAATTTTTTAATTGATCAAGCGGCACATTGCGCATTGTACCTTGATTAGCTCCTTTCTTGCCAATCAGCTCTTCAATTTCTACCGGACGATATCCCAGGTATTGTTCTGCAAGGTAATTCAGGTTGTGGCGTAAGTCGGGTTGAAGTAAGTAATGCGCAATCATAGAGTCGAATATTTCACCTTGTACTTTTATGCCATAATTTTTTAACACCAAAATATCATATTTAATATTTTGCCCGATTTTTCTTATGTCTTTATTCTCAAAGACATCTTTAAAGGCATCTACTATTTTTTGTGCTTCTTTTTGTTCTTTAGGAATATGAATATAATAGGCTTTATGTACTTCCCACGAAATAGAAAAGCCAACAATCTCTGCGTTGTGTGGGTTGAGTTCTGTTGTTTCGGTATCGAAACAAAATTCTTTTAATTTTTTGAGTTGATCAATTAGTTTATTTCGTTTCTTTTCATCATCAATTAAAATATATTCATGCTCGGTATTGGATATGTTTTTAGTTTCCTGACTCGCTTGTTTATCCGTATCATTTTCGCCAAACAATGTTCCCTGCATTACACTACCAGCTTGTGTTGTAATGATTTCTTTCTGGAACAGTCGCCGGGCGGTGCTTCTAAATTCTAATTCTTCAAAAAATTTTGTTAATAGCTCTTCATTCGGATCGTCTAACACTAACTTTTTTACATCAATTTTAACAGGGACATCCAGTTTTATGGTTACCAGCTCTTTGGAAAGCATAACCTGTTCTTTATTGTCAAGGAGTTTTTCTTTTTGTTTTCCCTTTATGTCATCAATGTTTTTGTAGATGTTTTCAATATTGCCGTATTGTTCTATCAGTTTAATGGCCGTTTTCTCTCCAATTCCGGGTGCTCCGGGGATGTTGTCTGAGCTGTCACCCATTAATCCCATGATATCAATAATTTGTTCGGGATTATCAATTTTAAATTTTTCGCATATTTTTGTTTTATCGATAATCTCCATATCTCCACCGGCACGTCCGGGTTTATACATTTTAATATGGTCGGATATCAATTGCCCATAATCTTTATCTGGGGTCATCATATAGGTTGTAAAACCTTCTTTTTCGGCTTGTTTAGACAAACTGCCAATTACATCATCGGCTTCGTATCCATCAACTTGCAAAATGGGAATCTGAAACCCCTCTATAATATTTTTGATATAAGGAATGGATTTACGTATATCTTCGGGCATGGCTTCACGATGTGCTTTATATTCTTTATACATTTCGTGGCGAAAGGTAGGGCCTGGAGGATCGAAAACCACCGCAACATGCGACGGGTTTTCTTTCGCGATTAAATCAATTAGCGTGTTGGTAAACCCATAAATAGCCGATGTGTTTAACCCTTTGGAATTAAATCGTGGGTTTTTTATAAATGCGTAATACGAGCGGTATATTAATGCATAAGCATCTAAAAGATAGAGATTTTTAGACATAAGGTAAAGCTTTAGTTTAAATATGAAATCAACTTAAAATATAAACTACCAAATTACAACATCCCCGGCAAAAATAATAATGGTTTAAAAGATAATTAATTTCAGTCTTTTCAACAGCATGGCTTACTAAGTTTTTAAATTTTGATTGCGGAATTGATTAGGAATTGTTAATTTTAATGTAATTTGAAAGAATGAAAAA
>CAZWPU010000097.1:0-5938 GCA_964635605.1 uncultured Bacteroidales bacterium
CAAAAGTAAATGACAAAGCAGTAGATTTTAAGGTTTTAAACAATAACCTTGAACCGGTAAATCTTTCTGATTTCGAAGGTAAAGTGAAAATTTTATCATTATTCCCTTCTATTGATACCGGTGTATGCTCAAAGCAAAATCATGTATTTAATGAAAAAGCAGCAAATTTAAGCGATGATATTATTATCCTGGCTATTTCGAACGATCTGCCTTTTGCATTGAAAAGATTTTGTGGTGCTGAAGGAATCGATAATCTTATCACTTTATCAGACCATAAAAATTTAGATTTTTCATCAAAATATGGTTTTTTGATTGAAGAATTGAGGCTAATCGCCCGTGGAGTCATTGTAATCGATAAAAATAATATCGTTAAGTATGTGGAATATGTTCCTGAAATTGGAGAAGAACCCGATTATGAGTCTGCTATAAATGCGGCAAAATTATTGGTTTAATATAAATTTTCAATTTTAACAAGCCACAAAGTGAGCACAAACTTTGTGGCTTGTTTATTATTTTATTTCTCCATAAAGATCAAAATCATCGGACTTTATGATTTTAACCGTATAAAAGGAACCTACTCTCAATTTTTTATCGGTTGAATCAATTATAACTTCGTTATCTACTTCAGGCGAGTCATATTCAGTACGTCCAATATAATACTTTCCCTCTTTACGATCAATTAAGACTTTAAATAATCTACCTATCGTCTTCTTGTTCAATTGATTAGATATCTCTTGTTGCACTTCCATTAACTCTTCCATTCGTGCCTGTTTCACCGAAAAAGGGATATCGTCTTTATACTGCTTTGCGGAATAGGTGTTTTCTTCTTCAGAGTAAGTAAAAACTCCAAGACGTTCGAATTTAGCAAACCTCACAAATTCCAATAATTCATTAAAATCTTCATCTGTTTCGCCCGGATGGCCAACCAGCAATGTCGTCCTAAGGGCTATACCAGGTACTTCTGTTCTAATTTTTTCAATTAATTCGTAAGTATCTTTTTGAGTATGTCCTCGTCGCATCATTTTTAACAGCTTATCGCTAATATGCTGCAGAGGGATATCCAGATATTTACAAATATTTTTACGGTTTTGCATCAGGCTCAAAACATTTTTAGGGAATAACGCCGGAAATGCATAATGCAACCGCAGCCACTGAAGCCCTTTTATCGATGAAAGCCTGTCAACCAATTCGGCCAGTTTGGAGGTTTTGTATAAATCATATCCATAATACGATAAATCCTGGGCAATAAGAATAATCTCTTTTGCTCCTTTTTTCACTAAACGTTTAGCTTCTTCTTCAATATCTTCAATAGGCCTGGACTTATGGTTTCCTTTGATTAACGGAATTGCACAAAAAGAACATTTTCGATCACATCCTTCCGATATTTTTAAATAAGCATAATGTTTAGGAGTAGTAACCAACCGTTCACCTACTAAATCATATTTATATTGCCCGCCCAAAAATTCAATTAACTCTTTTTGTTCAAAAACTCCAAAATAACGGTCAACAGAGGGGATTTCATTTTCTAATTCAACCTTGTACCTTTCTGACAGACAGCCAAAAACAATAATTTTTTCTATTTTATTCTGCTTTTTCAATTCTTCAAATTGAAGAATCGTTTCAATCGATTCTTTTTTAGCATCGTTGATAAACCCACAGGTGTTAATAATAACAATTTCCGAGGATTGGTTTGAGTTATGTTTTACCGAGAAACCGTTTGAAACCAATTGTTTCATTAAGTATTCGGAATCGACCAGATTTTTTGAACAGCCTAACGTAATGATATTAATTTGCTTATTCTTCTGTTTTGTTTTCATCAAAACTTTTTTAGCGTCTATTTGAAGTATATTAAAGTTAATCGGAAAATAGAGAATCAACAAATTCTTTTTTATTGAAAACTTGTAAATCTTCCATTCTTTCACCAATACCAATATATTTCACCGGTATTTTAAACTGGTCTGAAATACCAATAACCACTCCACCTTTAGCTGTTCCGTCCAGTTTTGTTAAGGCTAAAGCAGTAACATCTGTAGTATGGGTAAACTGTTTCGCTTGTTCAAAGGCATTCTGGCCAGTAGAACCATCTAAAATTAATAAAATCTCATGTGGTGCTCCTTCTACAACTTTATTCATCACCTTTTTTATCTTAGATAGCTCATTCATCAGGTTTATTTTGTTATGTAACCTGCCAGCAGTATCAATAATTACCACATCGGCATTGTTCGATTTAGCAGAAGATAATGCATCAAAAGCAACAGAGGCAGGATCAGAACCCATTTTCTGTTTTACAATTGGAACGCCTACTCTTTCGGCCCAAATGGTGAGCTGATCTACAGCAGCAGCTCTAAAAGTATCCGCAGCGCCGAGATATACTTTTTTCCCCATATTTTTAAACTGATAAGCCAGTTTTCCAATGGTTGTTGTTTTTCCAACTCCATTAACTCCCACAACCATAATAACATAGGGCTTATTGTTTGAACTAAATGATAGTTCAATATCGGTAGAATTATTTTCTTCTAATAAAGCTGCAATTTCTTCCTTTAAAATATTATTTAACTCTTCAGTACCTAGGTACTTATCACGAGATACGCGATTTTCAATTCTATTAATAATTTTTAGGGTAGTATCAACTCCTACATCAGATGTTATAAGCACTTCTTCCAAATTATCCAATACTTCATCATCTACTTTAGTTTTTCCGATGACCGCACGTGATAATTTTTTTAAAACGTTTTCCTTTGTTTTTTCTAATCCTTTATCTAAGGTTTTCTTCTTCTCTTTCGAAAATATTCCAAATTTACCCATGGGTTTGTTGTTTTCTAAATTAATGTATATCAGCCGGTAAATTTAATATAATTTGGGCAAATGGCAGAAATAAAAAAGGCTTTCTTTTAAGGAAAGAAAGCCTTTTTATCCGTAATTTAATATTATTTATTTCTTTGCAAAAAAATCTTTTATTTTTTCGTTGTTTACCATTTCTTCAATATACTGGTAACTCCCTTTTTCGGTTTTAACCATTTTAATGCATTTGGTTAAATTTCTTCCAGCTCCTGTTTGTAATGTTGCAACTGCTTTTTTAGCCATAATTCAATTATTTTATTTCTTTATGTACGGTTATTTTGTTTAATATTGGATTATATTTTTTAAGTTCCAGTCTTTCCGTTGTATTCTTTTTATTCTTTGTTGTTATATATCTTGAAGTACCTGATTGACCTGAATCTTTATGTTCTGTACATTCTAAAATAACCTGAACTCTGTTTCCTTTTTTTGCCATGATCTACACCCCCTATTTTAATACTTATTAATATAACCTTTTTCTTTCGCATTTTCTAAGGCAGCTTTCAAACCAATTTTATTGATGGTTCGAATAGCCGAAACTGAAACCTTTAAAGTTATCCAACGATCTTCTTCTTCAAAATAGAATTTTTTTGTCAATAAATTTGGATAAAACTTTCGCTTAGTTCTCCTCTTAGAGTGGGAAACATGATTCCCAACCATAACCTTTTTTCCTGTAATTTGACAGATTCGTGACATTTTTATCTAATTTTTTTTTATCGTATTCTAAAAACAGAACGCAAAATACGTGATTTTTATTTAATTATTCAAATATATTAACAATTATTTTCTAAAAAATATCATTTTTTTAACTTAATATCAATTTTTGTAGCATATTAATAGCTGTAAGCGATGCTCGTTGAATATTTCTATCTCTTTGGTCTCCAAAAACAAATTTTTGGGAGATAACCGTATTTTTATCAGCCACAGCAATCCAGGTAGTTCCTACGGGTTTTTCCTTAGTTCCTCCGGTTGGTCCGGCTATACCCGAGGTGGCAATAGAAAAATCGGTATTGAATAATTTCAAGATCCCATTGGCCATTTCTTCAACTACTTGTTTACTTACAGCACCATAAATTTCTATATTTCTTTTATTTACATTTAAAATATTTTCTTTAATTTCATTCGAATAAGCAATAATACCTCCCTTAAAATAGTCTGAACACCCCGAAATAGAGGTAATTAATTGTCCTATATTACCACCTGTACAACTTTCAGCAACACTAACAATAGCCTTTTTTTCTTTTAACAATTCTCCTAAATTCTCTTCTAACTTGTCTTCATCATACCCACATATATAGTCTGGAATAATATTTTTTAAAGCATCTACTTTATTATGAATCATCTCCTCAATATACTCCCTGTTTTTTCCTTTACCGGTTATTCTTAATTTAATGATCCCGGGAGAAGGTAAATAAGCTACTGATAATTCCTGTGGAAAATTTTTCTCCCAATCTTCCAGTATTTCAGCTAATTTTGATTCGGGCAATCCCTGCGTTAAAATGATTTTATGTAAAATATAATAATCTTTGTGCCGTTTCTTAAGTTCCTCAAGAATATGGTTATTCATCATTTCTTTCATTTCGAAAGGGACTCCAGGCATTGAGATAATTATTCTTCCATTATTTTCAAACCACATTCCGGGTGCTGTGCCAATTGTATTTTGAATCACAGTACAATTTTCCGGAACTAAAGCTTGTTGTTTGTTTCTTTCATTCAAGTCAGCATTTCGTTTGATAACAAAAGTTTTTATTTTTTCAAGCACTTCGTTATTCATTACTAATTTAACACGAAAATATTCAGCAAGTGCTTTTTTCGTAATATCATCATTGGTAGGGCCTAATCCTCCAGTAAATAAAACCAGATTCGTAGATTGATCTATCTGTTCTAATGCTTTAAATATAGACTTCTTTTTGTCTGATATAGAAGTTATTTTATAAATATCAATTCCTAAAAGATTAAGCTTATTAGCTATCCAGGCAGCATTTGTATCAACAACCTGACCTATTAATAATTCGTCTCCAATGGTAATTATTTCAGCATTCATAGTTATTTACTGGTTAAATTGGTCAATAAATTGTAATCGTTTTAATAAAGGTGGATGAGAATAATGAACAAACACATAGGCCGGATGTGGTGTAAGGTTAGATAAATTGTTGACTGATAGATTTTTTAATGCATTTTGTAAATATTTACCATTAAAATTTTCTGCCGCAAACTGGTCAGCTGCATATTCATTTTTACGAGAGATAATATTCATAAATAAACCAATTAGTGTAGAAATGGGGCTATAAAGAAAACCAAAGGTAACAAGCCCCAGGTGGAAACTTGCCCCTTCTGCGCCTAAAGCCTTTGATAAAACCGGGTTATCAACAAATAAGGATAAAATATAGAACGTAATTCCTGTTTGCAAAATAGAAGAAATAACGGAGGTTACAGTATGTTTCTTCTTATAATGACCTATTTCATGCGCTAATACAGCTACAATTTCTTCAGGACTTAATTTTTCTATCAAGGTATCAAACAAAACAATTTTTTTCTTTTTACCCAAACCGCTGAAAAAGGCATTCGCTTTACTGCTGCGTTTTGAACCATCCATAACGAAAACATTGTCGAGTTGAAAATCAACTTTTTTACAAAAATTGGTTATTTGAGTTTTTAGCTCTCCCTCCTCTAGTGGTTTAAGTTTGTTAAACAACGGTAGTAACAAAGAAGTATAAAACATGGTCATGAAAATCATGAATAAGCTTACCAATATCCAGGCATATATCCAAAAATGGGGTCCTGTCTTTTGATAAAACCAAACGATTAAAGCTAACAGTCCTCCCCCAACTATAGCTGTAATTAACCATCCTTTAAGTTTATCTGTAATAAAAAGTTTGGGTGTAGTTTTATTAAATCCAAATTTTTCTTCAATAACAAAAGTATCGTAAATACTAAATGGAGTATTAATAAAGTCCGAAGCGAACATAATTATTCCAAAAAAAAGTAATGCAATTAATATGGTGTTTGATGTTACAGAGCGAGCTATTTCATCAACATAAGCAAATCCTGAAAAAGAGAGAAATAGTAAAAGTAGCAGCAAATTAAAAGTGCTGGTTAC
>CAZWPU010000098.1:0-5899 GCA_964635605.1 uncultured Bacteroidales bacterium
TACATTTATCCTGAACAATAAAATGAACATTTTTAGGTGTTCCAAAGATAGCACCTGTAGGACATTTTTTAGCACATAAAGTACAACCGGTACAGGCATCTACATCAACTTCAAAGGTTCGTAGCTCCTGACAAACGCCAGCAGAACAATTTCGTTCAAAAATATGCTCTTCATATTCGTCGCGGAACCATTTTAATGTGCTAAGTACAGGATTCGCTGCTTTCCGTCCTAATCCACACATAGATGTATTTTTTAGTACTTCGGCCAGGGTTTCCAACTGCATAACGCCTTTAAAACGCTGTAAGGTTGCATATCCATTTTCGTCTTTCGGCCGTTTACTAATGTTTTCCAAAATTTCATACATTCTTCGGGTTCCTTCTCGGCAAGGAATACAAATACCACAACTTTCTTTTTGCAGATAATTCATAAAATATTTTACCGTATCGATAACACAGTTATCCTCATCTAAAACAATTAAACTAGCAGCACCTAAAGATGCTCCAACCAGCATAATCGATTCAAAATCGATGGGAGTATCTAAATGATCTTCGGTTAAGCAACCGCCTGAAGGGCCTCCTATATGTATTGCTTTAAATCTTTTGTTATTACGAATTCCTCCAGCAACACGAAAAATTATATCACGAATCTTCGTTCCCATTTCTACCTCAACCAGACCGGAATATTCTACTTTTCCCGAAATAGAAAATACTTTGGTTCCCTTACTGTCTTCCGTTCCTATAGATTTAAACCATTCAGCTCCTTTTTTTAAAATAATCGGGATATTCACTAATGTTTCCACATTATTTACTACGGTAGGTTGATCAAATAATCCTTTGGTTGCAGGGTAAGGAGGTTTAGAATGCGGCTTTCCGCGTTTACCTTCAATACTTTTAATCAAAGCTGTTTCTTCGCCACAAACGTATGCCCCGGCTCCTTGTTTAATTATAATCTCTAAATTATATCCGGTTCCAATTATGTCATGCCCAAGTAAACCATATGCTGTAGCTTGATCTATGGCCTTTTTGATTCGCTCAATAGCCAATTCATAATCCGATTCGATATAAATAAACGCTTTCTGCGCACCTATAGCATAAGCAGCAATGGCAATTCCTTCAATAACCTTATGCGGATCGCTCTCCATAAGAAAACGTTCCATAAAAGCTCCAGGATCACTTTCTCCGGCATTACATATTAAATATTTTTGCGGCGAAGGTGTGGATGAAGCTATTTTCCATTTTTTCCCTGCAAGATATCCTTCTCCCCCTCGTCCTCTAAGCATACTTTGTTCAACAATATCACAAACCTCAGCTGGAGTATTTTTATTTATTGTTTTTACAAAAATTTGATAACCCCCAAATGCAATATATTCGTTAATAGAATTAACATCAATAAACCCACACTGTTTAAGAACTAATCGTTGCTGAAAATTAAAATAAGCAATCTCGTCAAGAAAGGGAACTAGCTCCCAGGATTCGTGAATCTTATTTTTTTGTTGACCTAAAACATATTCTTGCAGAATAAAATTGTTAAAAATACCATCAAGAATTAAAATAATATTTTCCGTATCTATTTGTTTAAAAAAAATTTTTGACTTTCCGGGGAGTTGAACAGAAATTATGGGCTCCAAAGAACTTATACCTAAACTACCAACTTCGATTATGGTTACATTCAGATTTCTTTCATCGATATAATTTTCAATTTGTTTTTTAATCTCATCAATACCAGAAATTTTTGAATAAGTGTTTGAACTAATAGTAATAATAGGGTTGGAAACTTTTTCTCGCTTAAGAAACTGCAAAGTTTCTACTATCTTTTTATCCAACTTAATTTCAGTTGGAATTAGTAAATTTTGGATTAATATTTCTTTAATGCTATTATTCATAATAATCACTCTTCCATTTGCTGATAATCTCTGATAATTTCAGTGACCTTTTTAACCGTTAAACAAGTGTAATATTTATCGTTAACCGCCATAACAGGTCCCATTCCACAAACGCCCATACACGAAGTCATTTCAAGGCTAAACTTATTATCCTTTGTGTTTTCGCCATCTTTAATACCCAATATCTTCTCAATTTCTTTTATCATTAAATTGTTGCCATTTACGTGGCAGGAGGTTCCATTACAAATCTTTATGTGATATTTCCCTTTGGGCGAAAAACAAAATTGATTATAAAAAGTAGCTAAACCATATATTTTGCTAGTTGGCATTTTTAAATAGTTACCTACCTTTACAATCGCTTCTTCGGATATATATCCAAAAGTATTCTGAATCTCTTGTAATATTGGAATTAAATTATCTCTTTGTACAAAAAGGTATTGATCAAGTATTTTTTCAATTTCCCGCATAAAGAAAGAAAATTATAGTACTTTGAAAATCTATTTCCACAAATATACGAATTATTGTGTTAATTGATAAACATTGTTAATTAATTAACAACAAAATAATCACACAATCATTTAAAATACTGTTAAATAAACAATTAAGATATAATACATAAAAAAATAACTATTAAAATATTTATGTTTTTTATAACATATATTCTACCATACGATTTTAATTAAAAAATTAATAATAAAACACTTACATAAGGAACATTTTTCACAATTTTAGAAATTAAAATATACAGGAATAAAATAACATTGCACTAAGAAAATAAATGCTTAATTTTAAAATCTGAAATGCTATAATAATTGGAGAATTGATGTTTTAAGGAGGATTTAATGAAAAAAGAAATTATTATATGCCTTGGCAGTTCATGTTTCTCAAGAGGCAATAAACAAACGGTTCAAATCATCAAGCAATACATAAAAGATTATCAACTGGAAGATAAAGTATATTTTCATGGAAGCCACTGTTTTGGGAATTGTGAAAATGGGCCCATAATAAAAGTAAACGATAAAGAATACCAAAATGTATCCCCCGATAATGTTATTTATTTGCTGGACAAAATTTTTAGTACCGATTGATTTTGATAACTTTATACCATATCAAAAAATTAAAAACAAATGCCCATTGTAGAAATTATAAAAGAAAAATGTAACTTAAACTATTCATGTGTAAGAGTATGTCCGGTAAATGCCATTGAAGTGAAAGTTAACTGCGATTTTGCACGGGTAATTCCGGAGCGATGCATTGGATGCGGCAGCTGTATTTCTGTATGTCCTGAAGATGCCATTCGTTTTAGAGATTCAAAAGAAGAAACCAAAAAGATACTTCAATCAAAAACTAAAAAAATAGCTATTGTTGCTCCCAGTATTTCAGGAGAATTTCATGATATTACAGATTATCGCAAGTTTGTGCAAATGATTAAACAACTTGGGTTTGATTATGTTAATGAGGTGTCATTTGGTGCTGACATCATAGCGCTTAAATATGCTGAACTATTCAAAAATTTTAAGGGCAAATATTATATTTCAACAGCCTGCCCGGTTATCGTTTCCTATATTCAGAAATTTCAACCTGAACTAATAAAAAATCTGGCACCACTTGTATCACCCATGGTTGCTACCGCAAAAATTGCCCGACATCTTTATGGAAAAGATATACAGATTGTATATATAGGTCCATGTATTGAAAGTAAAAACGAGGCATTACTCGACAAGGAGGATGGAAAAATTGATTCTGTACTAACATTTATTGAACTGCGTGAACTTTTTGACGAATTTAAAATTAATGAAAGCACACTTGAGTATTCAGAGTTTGATGCACCGATAGGCTACAAAGGTTCGCTCTTTCCGATTGCCAACGGTTTATTGCAGGCAGCAAACATCAGCGAGGATCTGCCTAAAGGAAAAGTTATTACTGCCAAGGGAAAATACAATATGTTAAATGCCACCAAACAATTCAATCAGGAAATTGATACCATAAAAAAACATTTCAATTTATATTATTGTGAAGGATGTTTAATGGGCCCTGGAACATCAAAAAATGGTGAAAAATTTATCAGACATACCCGAGTAACTGAATACGCCAATAAACGATTAAATAATTTTGACCAGAAAAAATGGGAAAAAGAAATTAAAAAATATTGGGATTTAGATTACTCAAGAAGTTTTTACAATGATGATCAACGCATAGAAACACCTTCAGAAGAGAAAATCGCCGAAGTATTAAAAGCAATTGGAAAAAAGAAAAATGATCCTGATTTAGGATGTAGTGCCTGCGGATACGATAATTGTCGCGATTTTGCCATAGCAGTATCTAAGGGACTAGCCAGAATTGATATGTGTCTTAAGTTTACCTTGCGAAACAGGCAAGATTATATAAAAGCGCTTAGAACTTCCAACGAAAAATTAGCCCAAACTCAAAAAGCGCTTAAAGAATCAGAACAAAATGCTAGAAAAGAAAAAGAAGCGGCGCAAGAAGCATCCGACATTATAAATAATATGTTACAAAAACTTCCTACAGGAGTTGTAATTATCGATCAAAATTTAAAAATCATTCAATCCAATAATAGTTTTATCGATTTATTGGGCGAAGAAGCAGATGCTATTAACGAAATAATTCCCTGCTTAGTAGGTGCCGATTTAAAAACCTTACTTCCCTTTAATGTTTACAATTTATTTAATCATGTTTTTTCTACCAATGAAAACATTTTAGATCGGGATATTCATTTAGATGAACAACTATTAAATCTTTCCGTTTTTACTATCCGAAAAGATAAAATTGTTGGTGCGGTATTCAGGGATATGTATGCTCCTGAAGTAAAAAAAGAAGAAGTAATTAAACGCGTTACAGAAGTTGTTGACAAAAATCTGGCAATGGTTCAGAATATAGGATTTTTACTTGGTGAAGGAGCTTCGGAAACAGAACAAATGTTAAACTCAATTATTGAGCTTTACAAGACTTTTAAGAAACCCGAAGAATGAAACATCAATTCTATATAGAAGTCGATTGCCAACAAAAAAATCATGAAGGCGAACGCATTTGTGGAGATGTTTTTTTATCCGAACGCATTAAAACCGAAGAACGGATTATTATTGTTTTATCGGATGGTATGGGGCATGGCGTAAAAGCAAATATGTTAGCAACCTTAACATCAAAAATGGCATTAAATTTTACCCGCGAACATAAGGATGTTAACCGTATTGCTGAAATTATTATGAATATACTCCCTGTTTGCAGCCAACGTCAGATTAGCTACTCTACCTTTACCATTATTGATATTGAAGCTGATGGTAAAACTACTATTTTGGAATATGATAATCCCGAAACTATCATTTTTAGAGATAATGAAATTTTTAATCTCCAATGGGAATACATTATCCTCGAGAGTGATAAAAATGCAGGAAAAGAATTAAGAAGTTGTACGTTTTACGCACATAAAGAAGATCGAATTATTTCCTGCTCAGACGGAATAACTCAATCAGGTATGGGAAGCCATAAATACCCTTTTGGCTGGGGCCATGATAACTTAACACAATTTACCCATCGGTTAATTAAAAACAATCCGGATATTTCAGCCAACAAACTTGCAGGAAAGGTAGTGAATATGGCTTACCAAAATGATGGCTACCATGCAAAAGATGATACAAGTTGTGCTTCGGTATATTTTCGCGAACCCAGAAAGTTGTTGGTTTGTACCGGTCCTCCATATGAAGAAGAAAAAGATAAAAAATTAGCCAAAGAAGTAAAAAACTTTGATGGTAAAAAAATTCTTTGTGGGGCAACAACAGCCGATATTATTGCCCGAGAATTAGAACTTGAAATAGAAGATAACTTTAAATTTTATGATCCTGACTTGCCTCCTGTTTCTTATATGCCCGGCATTGACCTGGTGACCGAAGGCATTTTAACCCTCAGCAAAGTACACGAAATTTTAAAAATTTATAACAACAACTATATTTTAGGTAAAGGCCCTGCCGACCAGATTGTTAGGCTTCTGAAAGAGTGCGA
>CAZWPU010000099.1:0-5885 GCA_964635605.1 uncultured Bacteroidales bacterium
ATTGCTCTAAAAATTTTTTTCCATTCCAGTTGAGGATTACAACAGCGGTTTTAACCATTTACAAAAGTTTTTTATGCATGGGAATTTTCGGGTCTCTTTTATGTTTCCATCGCTTATGCGACCATAACCAATATTCGGGTTTCTCCTGGATATATTTTTCGAGTAATCTTAAATGGGCTTCCGTAATTTCATTCGTTTTACAATTCCTGGCTTCTTCAAACAGTAATGTTGGAATTAATAAATATTTCCCTCTTTTTATTTTGTCAACATGAGTATAAACTACAGCAGCATTTAGTTTCTGAGCAATTTTCTCAGGTCCTAAAAAAACAGGTGTTTCCTGATTAAGAAAAGTAGTCCAGTAATTACTGCTTCTTTTTGGTGGTCGTTGGTCCGATATAAGTCCTAAAATAGTTAGTTTGTTATTTTTATTGAACTGAAGGATTGTACGATAGGCATCTTTCATTGTAACAGGAACCTCTCCAAATTTTGCCCGCATTTTATAAAATGCACGGTCAAAAAATTTATTGTTTAATGGTTTGTATACACAAAGTGTAGTATGGGGCGAAAAAAGAGGTAATGTGATAAAAATTTCCCAGTTACTATAATGTGCTGTAACCCCCACAATGCTTTTCCCTTGATGGTATAAATTGTTAAGAATTTCATGATTTTTAAATTCAACCATTTTACTAATACGCTCAGGCTTCATCTTTATCAGGGCAATATTTTCGACAAAAATATCGCTCAGGTGATGAAAGAATTTTTTCCGGATGGATTTTATTTCTTGGTCTGATTTCTCCGGAAAAGAATTTTTTAAATTCTGATAAACTACTTTTTTTCGGTATCCAATAATATAAAAAAGAAAAACATAAATTATATCGGCAATACCATATAAAATAAAATGAGGGGCTCTGCTAAACAGCCAGCTTGTGGCCTGAAATAAATATCCTCCGATTCTTTTCACCGTTTATTTGTTCATATATTGTTTGACAATAGCTAAGAAATTATCGAAAACACTTTTGTTTGCCGCAACAATTTCTTTTCCAAAGATATAATTATTTTCTCCCTTAAAATCAGAAACTTTTCCTCCGGCTTGTTGAACGATAAATGCTCCGGCAGCAACATCCCAGGAACTTAAGCTATATTCATAAAAAGCTTCGAAACGTCCGCAGGCCACATAAACTAAATCGGTTGCTGCAGAACCTAATCTACGAATGCCATGGGTGTTTCTCATAAAATATTCTAACGATTCTAAAAATGGGTTAAGTCTGTCATAATCGTAGTATGGGAAACCTGTAGCAATTAAACTATCATTAATATTTTTGTTTTTCGAAACATTAATTTCTTTCCCATTTAAATAGGAAGGGCTTCCTTTCCAAGCATAAAAACATTCGTCGAGCCCAAACTCATAAACAACACCCAGGATAATTTCATCATTTTCTTTTAAAGCAATACTTATGGCAAAAGGTGTAATTCCATGGATAAAATTAGTTGTTCCGTCCAGCGGATCAATAATCCAGTTGTAAGTTTCGCCCTGGGTTGTGGTTGTTTGTTCTTCCACAATATATCCTGCTTCCGGTAAAATAACATTTAATCCTTCTACCAGTTTTTGTTCAGATGTTTTGTCTACATAAGTTACAAAATCGTGTAAGCCTTTTTCTTCAAAACGGATATTCGTATTGTTTTTCTTCTCGTTAAGAATAAATTTCCCTGTATTTCGGGTTAAATCAATTACTTGCTGACAAATCTTTTCAAGATCCATAACTTTTTTTGTTTTCAAAGATAATAAACGATAAGCTGAAGAGCTATTTTATTAACATTTTTTAAAGCATCTCAGCGTTGACATTTCCACTTTTTGATAATTTAATTAATCTTACCGGTTTTATTTCACCAATTAATGAACGGTTAAAAGGGATTTCCACTTTGATATAATGCTCGGTAAATCCAAACATTAATCCGTTTTTATTATTCGATTCGAAAAGTACATTAGCTTTTTTACCTAAGTTTTTTTGGTAAAATGCTTTTTGTTTTTTTTCGGCCAGTTGATGCAATAATTTGCTTCGTTCATGGATGATTTTTTGTGGAACTTTATCGCTAAATGAAGCTGATTTTGTGTTTGGCCGCTCTGAATAAGAAAAAACATGGTAAAACGATGCATCTATATTTTTAAGGAATTGATAAGTATCCTCAAAATATTCATCAGTTTCGCCCGGGAAACCAACAATTACATCCACTCCGATAAATGCATCGGGCATTAATTGTTTGATTTTTTCTATACGCGATTGAAATAACTCGCGGTTATATCGCCTCTTCATTTTAGCTAAAATTTTATTGCAACCCGATTGAAGCGGGATATGAAAGTGGTTTAGGAATTTTTGGGATTTGGAAACTAATTCAATAATTTTATCTTTTAATAAGTTTGGTTCTACCGATGAAATACGTATTCGTTCAATTTCTTCCACTTTTTCAAGCGCCTTTAACAGGTCATAAAAATTTTCCCCGGTTGATTTACCAAAATCACCAATATTTACGCCGGTTAAAATTATTTCCTTAATTCCGGATTGAGCAATTTGGGATGCTTCGTAAACTAGATCGGAAATTTTTTTATTTCGGCTTTTTCCTCTGGCTAATGGAATTGTACAGTATGAACAGGAGTAGTCGCAACCATCCTGAACTTTTAAAAACGACCTTGTACGATCGGCTTCGGAATGTGACGAATCAAATCGGTCAACGGATTCAATTTTACAGGAGTAAACTTGTGGAGTTTCGTTTTTGCTTAAATCGTCGATATAATTTAAAATATTGAATTTTTCATTGGTTCCAAGTACTAAATCAACCCCTAAGTTATCAGCAATTTCATTGGCTTTTAATTGTGCATAACAACCAACAACAGCTATATAGGCACCTGGATTGTTATGTTGTATTTTTCTTATGGCTTGTTTACATTTTTTATCAGCATGGCTGGTTACCGAGCAGGTGTTGATAACATATATATCTGCATTGGAATTAAAATTAACAACCTCAAAACCAACATCTTTAAATAATCTGGAAATGGTAGATGTTTCCGAAAAATTTAATTTACAACCAAGTGTGTGAAACGCAACTTTTCTCCCTTTACCCTCTTGTTTTTTCATTTTGTCACTTTTTTTTCGAAGAGGCAAAGTTAGGCAATTAATTTAATTTTTTTCCTTCAGGTACTCATCATATAGCTTACGGATAATTCCATCAGCAATACCAACTTTAGGTACAATAATTTCGTTAGCTCCCGACCATTTTACAATTTTAAAAAGCAATTCGGAGGCTGGAATTATCACATCTGCACGGTCGATATTTAACCCTAAAATCTTGATACGCTCTTCGTAAGTGTAATTTTTAATTTCATTGTAAATTTTTTTAAGTGTTTCTGCAGGCAACGGTTTGCCTTCTTTTTTTCGCGAAAGCTTCAGTAGCTTATTTATATTTCCTCCCGAACCGATAATTTTAAGCTCCGGGTATAACTTTTTAATTTTTTTTAGTTTTGATTTTAATTCATTAAATGTTTTATCATCAACTTGTTGATTAAGTAATCGGATCGTGCCAATATTAAATGAATGTGATATTAATGCCTGTTTATTAAAGAATAAGGTAATTTCAGTACTTCCGCCACCAATATCAACATAAAGATAGGGATAGTGGTTATCCAACATATCTACAATACGATTGTGATAAATGATTTCGGCTTCGGTTTTCCCGTCAATAATCTCGATATGGATATCTGCTTTGTTTTTAATTAACTCAACCAGTTGTTTGCCGTTTTTAGCTTCTCGCATAGCTGATGTGGCACAGGCTCTATATCGAATAACATCATGAACTTTCATCAAATGTTGAAAAGCAACCATGGCATCAATTAATTTTTGTTTTCGGGTCTCTCCAATTTTTCCTGTTGTAAAAACATCGGCTCCCAGCCGTATAGGAACCCGAATGATGGATGATTTTTTAAAAGTTGGTGAATCTCCATTTTGGATGATATTGGTAAATAAAAGCCTTATGGCATTAGTTCCGATATCTATGGCAGCAAATTTTAATATTTTCAAAACGTTGCTTTTTAGATTTGATTTTTAGGATAATCAAAAAAATATTCAACAAGGTTGCTCTTATTAATTTTTGCCCAATCGTTTATTTTAAATTTTAACCATACCAGCCCAGTTGTGGGTACATTTTCAATTGTTTTGTTAAGAAAATGATTGGACAGGTCAGTAAAAGTAGGATTATGTCCGAATAGCATCAACGATTCGATATGGTTTGGCGTATGCTTTATAAGCGATAACATCTTATTTTTATCTGCAAAATACATTGTTTCATTAATTTCAATATTTTGGTAAGGATATCCAAACACGCGTGCAAAAATAGTTAAAGAATGTAAAGCCCGTATGGCCGGGCTTGACATAATTTTTTGAGGTATTAGCTGTTTAGCCAAAAGTCTTTCAGCCATTATATAACCATCGTTAACTCCTTTTTCTTTTAGCGGACGGTCGATATCCGATATGTTCCCATAATCTCTGGATGATTTCCCGTGACGAACAATAAATAGTTGTTTGTGCATATTATCAACGTTATAAAATATCACTTGCCAATTCGGCTAAATAACTGCGTTCTCCTTTTACTAGATTAACATGCGCAAAAATTTCCTGTCCTTTCATTCTATCGGCAAGGTAGCTTAATCCATTCGATTTCATATCCAGATAGGGTGAGTCGATCTGATGAATATCCCCGGTAAATATCATTTTTGTCCCTTCACCTGCACGGGTAATAATTGTTTTTACCTCGTGTGGAGTTAGGTTTTGTGCTTCGTCGACAATAAAGAATGAGTTAGACAAGCTTCTACCGCGAATATATGCTAAAGGGCTAATTATTAGCTTTTCTGTTTTTTGCATCTCTTCAATCGCTAAATATTCTTTGCTTTGCGATTTAAACTGGTTTTTTATCACTGAAAGGTTGTCGAACAGTGGTTGCATATAAGGAAGAATTTTTTCTTGTACATCGCCTGGTAAAAATCCCAGGTCGCGGTTAGCCAATGGTACAATGGGCCTTGCTAAAAGGATTTGATTAAACTTCGTTTCCTGATGTAAAGCAGCAGCTAGTGCAAGCAATGTTTTTCCGGTTCCGGCTTTTCCGGTAAGAGCTACAAGCTGGATATCGGGACGTGTTAGTGCATCTAACGAAAATGTTTGTTCTGCATTTCGCGGATCAATACCATAAGTTCTTTGTTTTTCTATCCGTTGCAAAACCTTATTCAAAGGTTCGTAATGAGCCAATGCCGAAGATTTTTGTCCTTTTAAGATAAAATATTGGTGGGGGAGTGGATCGAGTTTAAATTCATCTACAGCTACACCTTCATGCGATTCATAAAGTTTTGATATTAATTCATCACTCACATTTTCAACCGTTTCTACATCTTTATGGATTCTATCAATATCTCTAATCTGGTCACTTTTGTAATCTTGAGCCAGAATCCCAAGGGATTTAGCTTTCATCCTCAGATTAATATCCTTACTTACCAATATAACTTCGGTTGTTTTATTTTTTTCTTTTACATATTCTGTAATGGCTAGTATTCGGTGATCGGGAGTTTGTTCTGGAAATGAAGATTCCAATTTTTCTGAAAAAGGTTTCCCGGTAACAATCGATAATTTTCCCAATTCTTTTCCTAAAGATATCCCATCATTAAAGAGTTTGTCACCCGAAATTTTATCTAATTCACGCGTAAATTCACGGGCATTAAAGTTAATTTGGTTTTCACCTTTTTTAAGGTGATCTAGCTCTTCCAGAACAACAATAGGTAATACAATATTATTTTCCTGAAATTTATATAAACAATTAAAATCATGTAAGATAACATTAGTATCTAT
>CAZWPU010000100.1:0-5829 GCA_964635605.1 uncultured Bacteroidales bacterium
TTTTGGGGATGTTTTCTTCACCTTTGATAATGATTTTAATATTAAATTCATCAATGGCTGTTTGAACAAAATCCAAACCCATTTTACCATCAAAAACAGGAATTAAATCATTAATATCTTTTTGGTGAATCACTTTTTCCAAATAGCGATACAAAAAGCCGGGAATTAATTTAGCCAGTTTTGGATTCTTATCTTTAAATATTTTCCTTACACTAATTTTTTCCATTATGCAGTAATGATAAATTAGTTTCTATCTACAAAATTAAAACAAAAATTTGTACTATAACCCAATTGATTTAAGAAATGCATTTTCATTGGGTTCTCTTCCAAGAAAATCTTTAACCATTTCCATCTCGTCGATAGTTGAACCACGTTCCAAAACAGTTTTCCTGAGTTTTAACCCGGTGGCTTTATCCATTATTCCGTTAGCAAGAAAAACAGAAAACATGTCTTCGGCAAAAACCAGTGCCCATAAGTAGCTGTAGTAACCGGCGGCATAACCGTTCAGATGTCCAAACCCGGCTTCGAAATGAGTGTTCTCCTGGTATTTATACAAAGTAATTTTATTTTGTAATTCTTTTACTAACTCTGTGGTGGTTTGCTCTCCGTTAGGATTGTACTTGTCGTGAAATGTTAAATCAAGGGTTCCGTAAAAAATTTGTTGCAATACATGCAGTCCCGAGCCTGCGTTTTTAGATGCAAGCATCTTGTCATGGAATGATTTCGGTAAAAATTCTCCCGTTTTGTAGTGTTTGGCAAATTGTTTCAATGCATCATACTCCCATGCCCAATGTTCAAATATTTGTGAGGGCATTTCTACAAAATCACGAGCTACATTGGTTCCTGCCTGTGCAGATAGTTCTGCCCTAGTCAGTAAATCATGCATTAAGTGCCCAAATTCATGAAACAATGTTTCTACATCGCTATGTAGCATTAATGCTGGTTTATCTTTTGTTGGCTTAGGAAAATTACATACCAGACTTGCGGTAGGGATTTGATAATCATCTTCCATTTTTTTTCCCGGAATAATTCCGAAAAGGGCGGCGTGATTATATTTGTCAGGCCGTGGAAATAAATCAAGATAGAATCGGGCGATTAATTTTCCCTGCTCCAATACTTCAAAAAATCTCACATCATCGTGCCATCCCGAAGGTTTTTCAATCTCTTTGAATTCTATGTCGTACAGGTGTTGTGCAATACTAAACAATCCTTTAATTACCTGGTTTAAATCAAAATATTCTTTTAGTTTCTGATGGTCGAGTTTATATTTTTCTTTCAGTAAAATATTGTTATAAAAAGCAGCTTCCCATGATTCAATTGTTTGTATGGACTCATCATTCTTATATTTTCTTTTTACTTCAAGCAATTCCTGGTAATCCTTTTTGGCTTTCTCAGTAACTTTTTCTTTCAATCGGTTTTCAAAATCCCAAACATTTTTAGGGTTTTTGGCCATCCGGTCTTCGGTTCTGTATTCAGCATAGGTTTTATAACCCAGCAGATGAGCCATCTTTTCCCGTTCAATTAAAATTTGCTTAAGCACATCCAGGTTTTTATCTGCCGCAATATTCTTGTATTTTTTAGCCAGCTTTTTCCGTGCTTCGTCCGATTTTGAATATTTCATAAACGGAACATACGATGGATAAGCTAAACCAATTTTATAGGTTCCGTCATCCTGCCGGTGCTCCTCTTTATAATCGTCGGGTAAACCGTCTGTATCTTTTTCTGTAACAATTAAGTAATCTTTATGTGAGCTGATATTGGAATCGAACTGAATGCCTAAATCTGATAGTTTATCTTGTATTTTTTTGAGCTGATTCCTTTTTTCTTTGGGTAAGGCAAACCCGTTTCGTTCAAATTCTTCAATGGTTTCTTTTAAATATTTCTTACGAGCTCCTGGCAACTTTTTAGCTTCATCTGTTTTGGAATAGGTTTTTACCGCTTTATACAATGGCTCGCTTAACGCGATTTCATTAAAAAATTTTTCCAGTACAGCGGTTTGTTTCAAACATTCATCTCTAATATCCTTATCGGGATGAACAAAGGCCAGCAATGATTCTGTTTCATATACTTTAGTAAGCTCATTGTATAAATTATCTAAAGCGAGAAGCGTATTGCTGAACGTTCTTGAGTTATCGTTAATGCTAAAAATCGTATGTAATTGATTGTTGGCTTTTTCAATCATTCTTTCAACAGCTTCAACAATATGATTGCTTTGAATGTTTTTAAAATCAATAATTTCGTTTGGTTTGGGTAGTATTGGATTTTTTATCATAATAAAATAATTTAATCGAAAAATGTTGTTGGCAAAAATAACAAACCCGATAGTAAAATGTTTAATTTTTGTAACTTTATCAAAAGTAAAGTTGTTATAGTACTTATTTTTTAAATTTTAATTTTATGTTTCTAAAAAAGCCTATCCAAAAATTAAATGATTCGTTAAAACTTTCGAGGATGAAATACCTTTCTGACCAGAAAGGTATTGTTAATCGTTATATCAGAGAGAAAAACGGATGGGATGAACATAATAAACAATGTAAAAATTTTATTTTAAAATCAGCAGCTAGTAAAATTAAAGGTAAAGTCGTGGTTTTAGGGAGTGGATGGCTATTGGATGTGCCCTTAAAAGAATTATCCGAACAATTTGAAGAGGTTCTTTTAATTGATATAATTCATCCTCCGCAGGTGTTGAAAAAAATTGAACAGTATAAAAATGTATCAACTCAAAAGTCGGACATTACCGGCGGTTTAATCGATTATGTTTTTAATACAATAAAAACCGACAAAAAAGAAAAAACGAAAACACTGCTGACAGCTGGCGAGTTGTTTTCTTATTCGATACCTCCTGCAGCCGATTTTGTGGTTTCTCTCAATTTGATGACCCAGTTAAATATTTTGCTTACCGATTTTATGAAATCATCCAAATTATATACCGATAATGAATTACAACACTTTGCCTTACAGGTACAGAAGTCGCATGTTAATATCTTACCCAAAGAAAAAAGTTGCCTGATAACTGAATATGAAGAAGAGCTGTACGATGAAAATGGCCAGTTACTTGGTGTAAATCCTTTAATCTTTGTAGATTTGCCCAAAAGCAAACTGGCCGAAACGAAGTGGAAATGGAAGTTTGATTCGTCGATGACTTACAGAGAAGATGTAAAAACCTGGTTTAATGTTGTTGCCTTAGATTTTTAAATGTTGGGATAAGATGAAAAATTTTCGCGAAATGGTTGTCACTGACCTTGATGGTACATTACTCAATAATCGTGCAAAGGTTAGTTTGCAGGATATGAAGACCCTTTACCGGCTGGGCGAAAAAGGAATAGTACGAGTTATTGCCACAGGAAGGAACTTTTTTTCGCTGTCAAAAGTTATTAAAGACAAATTTCCTATCGATTATATTATCTTTTCTTCGGGGGCAGGTGTTTACGACTGGAGGGAGAAAAAACTCATGCATTCACAGTATCTGCCTGATTTTGAAGTAAAACAAATTGCCCAAATATTAATCAACCATTCGGTGGACTTTATGATACACGAGGTGATTCCTGAAAATCACAAATTTGTTTACCATTTTTCCGGGAACCATAATCCCGATTTTGAAAGAAGAATATCTGTTTATAAAGATTTTGCACAACCGCTAGACCCTAAAACAGAGACCTATAAACATGCATGTCAGATTTTAGCTGTTTTTCCAAACGATGTAACTCTTTTTGAGCAGATTAAGCAAAAATTCGATGATATAAAAATTATTCGTACTACATCACCTCTGGATGGAGATTCTATCTGGATGGAAATTTTTCCTAATACTGTATCTAAAGGGCATGGCATTGAATGGTTATGTAACCATTTAAAAATAAATCATCAACATACAATTAGTATTGGTAATGATTTTAATGATATTGATATGTTGGAATATACCCGTGAAAAATATATCGTATCTAATGGGCCTGATGAATTAAAAGCTGTTTTTCCGGTATGTAAGAGCAACTGCGAAAACGGTTTTACTGATGCCGTAAGCCGTCATTTTACTTTCCCTTTTTAAATCTACAATATTTTTTAAATTGATGTAAAATTTAATATAATTCGCCGAGCCGCTTCAAGCAGCTTGGTAGATGAGTTTAAAATATCATGGATAAAAAGCCTTTATCCCGGGGTAGTACAATTTTTCACGGGCTACATTTTGCGAAAAGATATAATATTTTACTTCAGCAACGGTACATATTTCATCCTTATCGTTAAGCAACTCGGCATAAATTGTGGCAATTTTTTTTGAATGTTCCTGTAACTTAGCACGAATAGTTATTGGTTTTTCGCTGGTATGTAACGCTTTTTTAAATTTAACATCGATATTAGCTGTTAAACCCGCGGTTTCCATTTTTACATTAATCACCCAGGCAGAAATTTCATCCAGCATGGTGGTTTGTATCCCCCCGTGTAAGATGTTGCCATATCCGTGAAACTGAGGTTTTGGTTTCCATGGGCAAATGATCCATTCACCATCTTCATAAAAATCCATTTGCAGGCCTTGTTTATTTTTGGGTGAACAGCCAAAGCAGTTGTATCCTGGAATCTTGCTATAAGGGTTTACAATTTTTCTCATGGGTAAAAGTTTTATTTATTGCTTTTCCTTCGTCATCCTTTGTCAAGCTCAGGATGACAATGTAGTGTATCACACTTAGCCTGTCGAAGCATGTCACACTGAGCCTGTCGAAGTGTGATCTTCCTAAAAATACTCAAAAGAACGGCCGGTGATCGATTCTATCGGTATTTTAATAACAAAAATATTGTTTACGGCTGGTTTGGAATATTCAAACTCGCGGTCGGAGAAATTTTTCATCAGGATATTTAATCCTTTCATTTTTTCTTCGTAGTCTTCAACAAAAAATGCATGTCCGTGCACAAGTACACCACGATAGGCATATCGCCATGAGCAGGCTACATGTTCATGACGCGCAAAAATTTTATGGTCGGTATCAAACTCAAGGCATACTTTGTTATTTCGTTTCAGGATATCAACTTTTTTTCCTTCTTTGGCACAATGTAGCCAGATGGTTTGGTCTTCGTAACCAAAATTCATCGCTAAAACATACGGGCTGTCGCCATCAACCATACCCACACGGCAAACTTTACACTTTTTTATGACGGCCTCAAGATCGTCCATTCCTACAATGTCCTGAATTGCTTTATCTCTTTTTACCATAATTACTGTATTTTAAATTACTTCGAGAAATAAAGATAAAAGAAAATTCGTTTTTAATCACCATCAACGATAAAAATTATAAGTAAAATCAGGGATTTTTTTTAATCCGGCAGGTTTGTTTTTACGTTCAGTAAATTGTTTTGTAACTTTCGGCTAAATTTAAAAAATAGTTGATATGAAAACCACATTCGGACCACAACGGATTTTATTTCCTTTACCCACTACTTTGGTAGTAACCGGAACAATGGAGAATGCAAACATTGTAACCATTGCATGGGTTACCCTGCTTACCAGCAAACCGCCAACATTAGGAATTTCTGTAGGCCAAAAAGGATATTCCGGAAAAGCTATTCAAAAAAACAAGAATTTTACCGTGAATATTGCTACAGCAGATATTATGGTTGAAAGTGATTTTTGTGGTATTACCTCGGGCAACGATATCGACAAGTTTGAAAAAACAGGATTAACGGAAATGCCTTCAAAAATTATTCAGTCGCCCATCATAAAAGAATGCCCGCTTAATATTGAATGTAAACTTGTAGAATCGAAAATGGTGGGGGTAACGAATCATTTTGTCGGCGAAATTGTTCAAACCCATATCGATACCGATAAGTTAAAGGATAAGGATA
>CAZWPU010000101.1:0-5787 GCA_964635605.1 uncultured Bacteroidales bacterium
GCGATAAACGCCCTTTTAATAATGAAGTGTTATTAATAAATTATTCTTTCTTTTCGTCTTTGCTGTCTTCCGCCTAATCTTCCTTTTTATTTTCTTTCTTTTCTTCCTTCTTTTCTTCCTTTTTGGCTGTTTCGGCTTTAGCTTCAGGTTTTTCTTCCGATTTAGTTTTAGCTTCCTCTTTTGTTTCGGTAGCTTTACTATCTGCTTCTACTTCCTTATCTTCTTTTTCTTCAGCTTTAACCTCTTCTCCTTTAGGAGCAACTTGTTGTTCTGTTTGTTGGTTTATGTCTTCAGCAGATTTTGTCTTTTTACCACCTCTACGACTTCGACGTGAAGAAGATTTTTGTTGTTTCTCTTCTTTCGCTGCTAAAAGACTTTCATTGTAATCAACCAATTCAATAATACACATATCAGCATTATCTCCTAAACGGGTACCTGTTTTTAATATTCGTGTATAACCACCAGGTCTTTTCATTGCTTTTGCACCCACTTCTCTGAATAATTCAGTTACAGCATCTTTATCTTTTAAATAACTAAATACTGTCCTTCTCGAATGGGTTGAATCTTCTTTTGCTTTTGTTATTAAAGGTTCTACATACATTTTTAAGGCTTTTGCTTTAGCCGTTGTAGTAGATATTCGTTTATGTACAATCAACGATGCTGCCATGTTAGCTAACATAGCTTTTCTATGTGCAGGTTTTCTGCTTAAGTGGTTAAATGATTTTTTATGTCTCATCCTTTTACTCCTTGTCTAATTTATACTTAGAAATATCCATTCCAAATGTTAGATTCATTTGGCTAAGTAAATCTTCTAATTCAGTCAATGATTTTTTTCCAAAGTTTCTAAACTTCAATAAATCGTTCTTGTTATATCTCACTAAATCGCCAAGTGTATCAACTTCAGCAGCTTTTAAACAATTTAAAGCTCTTACAGAAAGATCCAGATCTACCAGTCTTGTTTTAAGTAACTGACGCATATGTAATACTTCTTCGTCGAACTCTTCGTTGGCATATTTTTCATCCGAATCGAGTGTAATTTTCTCATCAGAAAACAACATCAGATGATAAATAAGAATTTTTGCTGCCTCTTTTAATGCTTCTTTAGGATGAATTGATCCGTCGGATTCAATTTCAAAAACCAATTTTTCGTAGTCTGTTTTTTGTTCTACACGGTAGTTTTCGATTGAATATTTAACGTTTCTTATTGGGGTATAGATTGAATCTATAGCAATAACTCCATACTCTGCATCAATAGATTTATTTTCTTCAGCAGGCACATAACCACGGCCTTTATTTACTGTAAGTTCTAATTGAAGTTTTACATCCGGTTCCATTTCACAAATTACATGGTCCGAATTTAACACTTTAAAGTTTGTTGAAAAATTATTGATATCACCGGCTTTAAATTCATTCTGCCCGGTAATTGTTACAGATATTTTTTCATCTTCTGCTTCTTCTACAATACGTTTAAATCGTACTTGCTTAAGATTTAGGATAATTTCTGATACATCTTGAACAACACCAGCTATTGTAGAAAATTCATGTTCTACACCTTCTATTTTTATAGATGTAATGGCATATCCTTCTAATGATGATAATAATATCCTACGTAAAGAATTACCGACAGTAATTCCATAACCCGGTTCTAAAGGACGAAACTCAAATTTGCCATAGGTTTCGTTTGCTTCGACCATTATGACCTTATCGGGCTTTTGAAATGCTAAAATTGCCATAAATAATAAAAAATTATTTTATTTAGAATATAATTCTACAATTAACTGTTCCTTAATATTTTCAGGAATTTCAGATCGCTCCGGGATATTTAAAAATTTACCAGCCATTTGTTCCGAATCCCATTCTAACCACGAATACTTATTGTATCGGGCAGACGTTAAGCTATTATTAATTGCTTCGAGCGATTTTGATTTTTCACGAACACCAATAATATCATTAGGTTTAACAGTATATGAAGGAATACTAACAATGGTTCCGTTTACAGTAATATGTTTATGAGAAACAAATTGACGTGCTGCAGCTCTCGTTGGAGCAATACCTATACGATATACTACATTATCAAGCCTTGATTCTAATAATTGCAAAAGGTTTTCACCAGTAATTCCTTTTTTACGGGAAGCTTGAGCAAATAAATTATAGAATTGTTTTTCAAGAATTCCATAAGTGTACTTTGCTTTCTGTTTTTCCATCAATTGTACACCATACTCAGAAAGTTTTTTTCTGCGTTTGTTTGCTCCTTGTTCTCCAGGAGGATAATTTTTCTTTTCGAAATATTTGTCAGGTCCATAAATGGGTTCCCCTAACTTCCTCGCTATTTTTGATTTTGGTCCTCTATATCTAGCCATGAATCTTAATATTAATCTTTTGTTCTACCTCAATGAATTAATCACACATTATACTCTTCTACGGGCAGCAGGCCGGCATCCATTATGTGGTAATGGAGTAACATCAACAATCTCGGTAACTTCTATACCTGCATTATGTATAGTACGCATTGCTGATTCTCTTCCTGCTCCAGGTCCTTTAACAAATACTTTTACTTTTCTTAATCCAAGATCGTAAGCTACTTTTGCACAATCCTCAGCGGCAACTTGTGCTGCATAAGGAGTATTCTTTTTTGATCCTCTAAATCCCATCTTTCCAGAAGAAGACCAGGAAATAACCTGACCATTACTATTGGTCAATGAAACAATGATATTATTAAAAGAAGCATGTATGTGTGCTTGTCCGGTAGCTTCAACCTTTACAACCTTTTTCCTAGAAGTTCCAGTCTTTTTTGCCATTTCTTAATGATTATTTAGTTGCTTTCTTTTTATTAGCAATAGTTTTTCTTTTTCCTTTTCTGGTTCTCGCATTATTTTTAGTACTCTGACCTCGTACAGGTAATCCGATACGATGTCTTATACCACGGTAGCATCCAATATCCATTAATCGTTTAATGTTCATTTGAACCTCGGAACGCAATGCTCCTTCTACCTTATGTTTCTCATTCACGATCTCTCGGACCTTTGCTATTTGGTCGTCGTTCCAGTCACTTACTTTAATGTTATGATCGATACCTGCTTCATCTAAAACTGATTCAGCAATACTTCGACCTATTCCATAGATATAGGTTAAACCTATTACACCTCTTTTATTTTTTGGTAAATCTACTCCTACAATTCTTGCCATAAATCTTAATTAATTTAAGTACAAAGTTAATAATTTATCCCTGTCGTTGTTTAAACTTAGGATTTTTTTTGTTAATAACGTATAGCCTGCCTTTTCGTCGAACGATTTTACATTCGCTACTGCGTTTTTTTACAGATGCTCTGACTTTCATTTTTATTTTCTTTTTTATTTATATCTATAAGTTATTCTTCCTTTTGTAAGATCATAAGGAGACATTTCAACCTTAACTTTATCTCCTGGTAAAATTTTGATATAATGCATTCTCATTTTACCTGAAATATGTGCTGTTATAACGTGTCCATTTTCCAATTCTACTCTAAACATTGCATTTGACAATGCTTCGATAATGGTTCCGTCTTGTTCAATTGAAGGTTGTTTTGCCATAAACTAAATTTTCTTTTTTAAAATTTCTTCGATATATTCAAATGTTGTTAATATATCTGCTTTACCTTTATCAACTGCTATTGCTAGTTCATAATGAGCAGAGGGTTTACCATCTAAAGTACGAATCGTCCAACCGTCTGAATCCTGTTTTATGTATTTTGTACCCATATTAATCATAGGCTCAATGCATAAAACTAATCCTTTCTTTAGTTTAACTCCTCTACCTCTTCTTCCATAATTAGGAACTTCTGGTGCTTCATGCATATCTTTTCCCAAACCGTGCCCTACCATTTCACGAACTACAGAGTAACCAGCTTTCTCGGCATGCATCTGTACGGCATAACCAATATCCCCTACTCTATTTCCTTCAATAGCTTGTTCAACTCCAAACAATAGCGATTCTTTTGTTGTACGCAATAAATGCATTACCTCTGCGCTAACATTTCCTACAGGGAAAGTATATGCAGAATCGCCATAATAGCCATCCATATAAGTTCCACAATCAACTGAAACAACATCTCCATCTTTCAACACATAATCAGATGGTATTCCATGTACCACTTGATCATTAACCGAAGTACACAAAGAGTTTGGAAAACCTCCGTATCCAAGAAATCCTGGAACAGCACTATTATCCCTTATAAACTCTTCAGCTCTTTTATCTAGCTCAAGGGTTGTAACACCCGGTTTTATCAATTTAGCCACTTCGGCTAGTGTTTTAGAAACAAGTAAATTGTTTCGTCTAATTATTTCAATTTCCTCTTGGCTTTTAAAAACTAACATCAAAGAACATTTATAATTTAATTAAATTGCAGAAGCCCCTCCGGCTCTACCTTTAATCCTTCCAGATTTTAATAATCCATCATAGTGTCGCATTAACAGATGACTTTCAATTTGCTGTAAAGTATCTAACACAACACCTACAAGGATTAATAGTGATGTACCACCATAAAATTGTGCCCATTGGCTATTTACGCCACCAATTTGAGCAAAAGCAGGTAATATAGCTATAAGAGCTAAAAATATTGATCCTGGTAAGGTAATACGAGACATAATCGTGTCGAGAAACTCAACCGTTTTACGTCCCGGTTTAACACCAGGAATAAAGCCTCCATTCTTTTTCATATCCTCTGCCATTTGAGAGGGATTTATAGTAATGGCAGTGTAAAAATAAGTAAAAAGAATAATTAAAATTGCAAAGGTAAAGTTATACCAAAAACCGGTAATATTTGCAAATGCAGCCGCGAATCCTGTTAAAGATTCAGAATTTGCAAAACCTGCAATGGTTAACGGTATAAACATTAGTGCTTGTGCAAAGATAATAGGCATAACACCTGCAGAGTTTACTTTTAAAGGAATGTATTGTCTAACACCTCCGTATTGTTTATTTCCAACAATTCGTTTAGCATATTGTACAGGAATTTTTCTTGTTCCCTGCACTAAAAGAATTGTTGCTATAAATACAAAGAATAATATGACCATCTCTAACAAGAAAGCAACTAATCCGCCACCTTGTTCTTCAAATCTACTAATGAATTCGGCAAATAAAGCAAAAGGTAATCGTGCAATAATACCAATCATAATGATTAACGATATTCCATTTCCGATTCCTTTATCGGTTATTCTTTCGCCAAGCCACATGACAAACATGGTTCCAGATGTAAGAATAACTACCGATGAAAACCAAAAAAAGGTCCCTTTTAATACAAACGCTGATGCAGGAAGCTGTACTTGTAAATTTTTCAAGTAAGCTGGTGCCTGCATAATTAAGATAGCTACTGTTAAATATCTGGTTATCTGATTAATTTTTCGTCTTCCACTTTCTCCTTCACGCTGTAATCTTTGAAAGTAAGGAATAGCAATTCCCAACAACTGAATTACAATAGAAGCCGAAATATAGGGCATGATTCCCAAAGCAAAGATAGATGCTCTTGAGAATGATCCACCCGAAAACATATTTAACAACCCCATTACACCATCGGAAGTTTGTTGCTCTAAGGCAGTTAATTGATTCGGGTCTATCCCCGGTAAAACAATATAACTTCCTAATCGATAAATTATCAAAATAAATATTGTATACCCAATACGGTATCTAAGGTCTTCAATTTTAGCTATATTCTTTATGGTTTGTATTAAAGCTCTCATTAATCTATAATTTTACAACGGTTCCTTCAACTGATTCAATGGCTTTGATTGCAGATTTAGAAAAAGCATGTG
>CAZWPU010000102.1:0-5755 GCA_964635605.1 uncultured Bacteroidales bacterium
AAAAAATTATGCCAGATAAAAAACTAAAAAGAGTAGACCTTATTTTCAGCGAAGACTGCAGTTGTAAAGATGTACTTGCTGATGGGTTAAAAAGTTCAAAAGAAGAAATTTTACAGAAAATACTTGATTCTGGCCTTCGTGGCCGTGGAGGAGCAGGTTTCCCAACCGGACTAAAATGGAAATTTACTGCTCAGGAAGAAAGTGATGAAAAATATGTTGTTTGTAATGCCGATGAAGGTGAACCGGGAACATTTAAAGACAGAGAAATTTTATCACGAGTTCCTTTAAAGGTTTTTGGTGGTATGACCATGTGTGCTAAAGTTATAGGTGCAAAACATGGTTATTTATATTTAAGAGGTGAATACCAGTTTCTAAAAAAAGAATTACTAAAAGCTCTGGATGAATTTCATAGCTACCTCAAAGAAATGAACCATGATTTCCAAATTCATATTTTAATGGGTTCTGGAGCTTATATCTGCGGTGAAGAAAGTGCCTTATTTGAATCTATGGAAGGTAAAAGAGGAGAACCTCGAAATAAACCACCTTATCCAACAGTTGCTGGATTTAGAAATAAACCTACTGTAATCAATAATGTGGAAACGTTGGTTTACTCATTTATGATTACACGGATTGGTGCAAAAAAATTCCATGAACTGGGAACTGCTGATTCAAGAGGTTCTAAAGTTTTCTCCGTATCAGGAGATACTCCAATACCCGGAATTTATGAATTAGAACTGGGAATGCCATTGGAAGATTTCGTAGAAGAATTTGGTGATGGTGATACTAAAGCGGTTCAGGTTGGTGGTGCTGCAGGTTTCTGTGTGCCCCGTAAGAAATTTAAAGATACCATCATCGGTTTTGAAGGTGTACCTACCGGAGGTTCTATGATGATCTTTAACAGTTCAAGATCAATGTATAATGTATTAAAAAATTATGTTGAATTCTTCGAAGAAGAATCTTGCGGTCAGTGTACTCCTTGTCGTGTAGGTTGCCAACAATTAAAACTTGGTATCGAAGCGGTTAAAAAAGGTGAAAAATCTGCTGCTTATCTTGATACATTACAAAAATTAGCTGAAACCATGAAGGTTACGGCTAAATGTGGACTGGGACAGTCTGTAGCTAATTCATTTTCCTCTATCGTTGACAACTTTAGAGAAGAAATGATTTACTAATAATAGGTATTGTAAAAACTAAATTAAGGATAAAAACATGGCTAATACAGTAAATTTAAAAATAGACGGAATCGATGTTAGTGTTGAGAAAGGGAAAACCATACTTGATGCTGCAAAAAAATTAAATATACATATTCCTACGCTTTGTCATCACGAAGATTTATGTGTTGCCGGGAACTGTCGCGTATGTGTAGTGGAACAAGAAGGTGCTAAAAACCTTGTTGCTTCGTGTTCTACACCGGCTGCCGATGGAATGGTGATAAATACCAATACGCATAAAGTTCGCAATGCAAGGAAACATATCGTTGAGTTATTATTGTCTGAACATAATGCAGATTGTACAAAATGTTATAAAAATACGAAATGTGAGCTGCAAGATCTTGCCAGCGAAATGGTTATTACCGAACCAATGTTTATTGACCTGGTTCCTGGTAAAAATTATACCATAGATCAGTTATCACCTTCTATTATAAAAGATGATAGTAAGTGTATTCGTTGCCAACGATGTGTAAGAACTTGTGCTGAACTTCAACATGTGAGTGCATTAGGTGTAGCTTATAAAGGAGATAAGATGAAAATTTCTACCTTCTTCGAAAATCCTATGTATGAAGTAGTTTGTACAAATTGCGGACAGTGTGTTATCCGTTGTCCAACAGGTGCTCTTATTGAGAAGAATTATTTGGATGAGGTTTGGGAAGCTATCTACGACGAAGATAAACATGTTGTAGTACAAACAGCACCTGCTACTCGTATTGCTTTAGGAGAAGACCTGGGTATGGAGCCTGGTAGTATTGTAACGGGTAAAATGGCAGCTGCATTGCGCCGATTAGGTTTTGACTCTGTATTGGATACAGACTTTACCGCTGACTTAACTATTATGGAAGAGGGTACTGAGCTATTAACCCGATTAAAAAAAGCTTTAGTTGATAAAGATACATCAGTTAAATTACCCATGACGACTTCCTGCTCACCAGGATGGGTTAAATTCATTGAGCATATGTATCCCGAATACCTGGAAAATGTATCGACCTGTAAATCACCACAGCAGATGTTTGGTGCATTAGCTAAAACTTATTACGCACAGAAAAAAGGAATCGATCCTTCCAAAGTTGTAAGTGTATCTATTATGCCGTGTACAGCTAAGAAATTCGAAGCAAACAGGCCTGAAATGCGTGATAGCGGATATCAGGATGTGGATTTAGGACTTACTACCCGGGAATTAGCTGTTATGATTAAACAGGCTGGTATTGATTTTCAAAAATTACCGGATGAAAGATTTGATAGTCTGATGGGAAAATCTACAGGTGCAGGTGTTATTTTTGGAGCTACCGGTGGTGTTATGGAGGCTGCCCTGCGTACTGCTTATGAAATAGTTACTGGACGCGAAGTACCGTTTGATAACTTAAATATTACTCCTGTACGTGGTATGGAAGGTGTTCGTGAAGCAGCTATTAAAATTGAAAATACAAAACCTGAATGGAATTTCTTAGAAGGTGTAGAACTGAAAACCGTTGTAGCTCATGGTTTAACAAACGCACATAAAGTGATGGAAACCGTGAAGAGTGGTAAAGCTGATTGGCATTTTATTGAAATTATGGCTTGTCCGGGAGGATGCCTTGGTGGTGGTGGACAACCTATCCCAACAACTCCTGAAATACGTCAGAAACGTGCCGAAGCGATTTATCGCGAAGATGAAGGAATGCCTATTAGAAAATCGCACGAGAATCCGGAAATACAACAAATCTATAAAGATTTTCTTGGTGAACCACTCAGCCATAAATCGCATGAGTTGTTACATACTCACTATCAACCAAGAAAGAGATATTAGAAATAGTTGTTTGCATTTAATAAAGGATAGCATTTTGCTATCCTTTTTTGTTATTGTATTTTTCTAATCAGGACATTAAAATCTTAATTTATGGATCATAACAAAAGCTTCTTTTTGTTTTCGCCTTGGTTTATGGGGGTTTGTTTATTTTTTTGCCATGGCTATGGCTTTTGCAATTTTTTTTGAAAATGATTTTGGGGCTCAAACTGCCAAAAATTGGTCTATGAAACCAAACAGTTTGCATTTATTTTTGTGTTGATGATTATAAATCTGATAGGGCAGATATTTCGTTATAAACTTTACAGCAAAAAGAAACTTATGATATTATTCCCTCATCTTTCTTTTGTTATGATAATAACTGATGCCGCAATTACCCGTTATTTTGGATTTGAGAAAACAATGCATATTCGGAAGGGAGGGAATAGAATAAATGTCTTACGTACAAGCAATAACTGCATTTTACGATTAAAAATATAGCAGGGGATACGCTTACATCGGATAAACAAAAATTAGCGATTACTAATTTTGCCTGGGACAATTACAGGCATTCTTTATCTGTTGGTGATATTGAGTATAAACTCGAACTGATTGATTATAAAGTTACTCTTTTCGCTTAAGCTGGAAAAATTTATTCTAAAAACATATGCCGGATCCAGTAGTACTTCTTCTTACAAAAGTAATGTTGTTTTGATCGATGAAAAGAATATCAAATCTTTTTCCTATTCTATTTATATGAACCATATCTTAAAATATAAAGGATGGCATTTTTATCAATCATCTTACGATAACGATGAAAAAGGAACTATTTTATCCGTAAATAAGGATATATCAGGAATGACAGTTACCTATACCGGTTATTTTATGTTGATTTTGTTTATTATTCTTTCTATGTTTTACAAACGTTCGTTATTTAGGACTTTACAACCTTCTTTTTTCTGCACCTCAGTTCCCGGTAAATTGTTGTTGATTTTACTTATATTTTTTGCAGGAAGCAAAACCTATGCGCAGGATAATAAATTACTTGTTCAAAAACCTGTAGCTAATGAGTTTGGTAATATTTTGGTGCAAGATCAAAAGGGGCGAACAAAACCTGCAATTGCCAGAAGTAAATTCGACAAAGAAGTTAAAAAGGTTGATGAGCGGTTAAATAATTGTTTTATGATTTACTCCGGATAATTTTTAAAAATTTTCCCGGTGAATGATTCTTTAAAACGTTGGTATAATAAAGCTAATGCACATTTGGTAGTTTCTGATAAAGATAAAGAAGATTCAGCTTTTGTACAAAATGTAATTCCATATTTCAGAGCTGAATTATTACTTGTCCGGCTTGCACTCATATGCTGATAACGACTCAGTTCCTATTCCATAATTTGTTTATCTATCTGTTTTTGTGGTATTTATATTAACTGGTTTTGCTTTTTTCAGTCAACGAAAGTATGATTTATCATAATTTTAGTAAATTGAAAAATATTTTTAACAGAAATAATTTTGAGGGTAGAAATTTACTATTTTTGTAAAATACTCAATGAACAAGTGCTGCTGAAGAACATATTGTAAAATGCTTGTAAAAAATATGTTATACAATATACGTTGTAAAACATGTTTTGAATAGTATAAGCTTATAATATTGATAATTAGTACTTAATAAATAGGTATGAGAATTTTATTAATATTTTTTATTGTTAATTAATTAACAGTGTGAATAAAATAACAAATAAATTTTTATATTTGCAGTGAAATTTTAAATGAGGTTTTTAATGATTGTTTAAACCATTTAAATCAACGGCTGAATGAAAATTAAAGATATAGTAAATATTATTAATGGTAAGGTAGTGTGCGGTAAAGAGCAAATGGAAACAGATATTCAAAGAGGTTTTGCTTCTGATTTAATGAGTGATGTTTTAACCCTTGATACAGATAATATTTTGCTCATAACTGGTTTAGCAAACTTGCAAGCTATTCGTACCGCTGAAATGTCAGATATTACTTGTATTATTTTCGCTAGAAATAAAAAAGTGACCCAGGAGATGGTATATCTTGCAACAGAAAACCAAATGGTGTTAATTGAATGTGCATGTTCGGTTTTTAAAACAGCCGGTGAGTTATATAAGGCAGGTATAAAACCTGTGTTTTAATGATTATGCATTTTGAATACGACATAGAAGGAGGCGATTTTTCAAAAGCAGGTAACGTTTCAAGCCTGTTGAAAAAGACCTTAAAGCAACTGGTCGGCAATCACAAAATTGTTAAACGGGTTGTGGTAGCTATGTACGAAGCCGAAGTTAATGTAGTGGCACATGCATATTCTGGTAAAGTGATAATAGATATAGATATCGATAAAATAAGTATATATTTAAAGGATAAAGGGCCCGGAATAGAAGATATTGAGCAAGCGATGCAGGATGGTTATTCTACAGCCTCGGAACAAGTTCGGGAAATGGGATTCGGAGCTGGAATGGGTTTGTCAAATATCAAAAATAACGCAGATGAATTTCTATTAAATAGTGAGGTTGGAGTAGGGACAGAATTAAAAATTGTGGCATACTTGAAAAATCTATAAAAATGGACCATAAAATATTTCATCATGCATTAAAAATTCAAAAAGATCAATGTATTGGATGTTCACACTGTATGAATATTTGTCCTACAGAGGCTATCCGTGTACGAAATGGTAAAGCCGAGCTTTTTGAAAATCGTTGCATCGATTGTGGTGAGTGTTTTCGTGTATGCCCGGTAAATGCAATTATTATTGAAC
>CAZWPU010000103.1:0-5750 GCA_964635605.1 uncultured Bacteroidales bacterium
TTCAAGTTCATTTAATTCTTTTAATAAATTATCGTATTCAAAATCGCTGATCTCCGGTTGCGCTAAAACATAATATTGATAATTATGATGATGTAATATTTGTCTTAATTTTTCAATTCTTTCTTTTATTTTTTCTTTCGTCATGCCTAAATTGATTTGGGATAAACAAAAATACAAATGCTTTTGTTAACATCAAATTATTGTTATTAACACAATCTTTTAATATATTAACAAAAATTTAATTGGTTATTTTTTTATATGAAACGCAGTTTTTTTATTTTAATTTTTGAATTAATTTTTTTCATCTCTTTTTCCCAGGATAAAGATACCGTTGTTTTAATTGGTGACAGGCCTGATCAAACTGAATCAACTTACCTTGTTCCAAAAGGATATTTCCAATTTGAGGATGGATTTATTTATGAAACGGTAAATGACAGGATTACTAATATTTCATATTCATCTATGCTGTTAAGATATGGTTTATTCGATTATTTTGAATTGCGGTTGGGTATGGACTATAACCATGTTAAACGAACTATATTTAGTGATGTTAAAGGTTTTTCTCCGATTGAAATTGGAGGAAAAATACATGTTCATGATGAAAAGGGTTGGATTCCTCAAATTGCTTTTATTGGACATATAACTATTGCAAATACCGGTGCAATTGATTTCCTTCAGAAATACCATAGTACAAAGATGCTGTTAACCTTTGGGCATAATTTACCCAATAATTTATCTGTAGGTTATAGCTTTGCTCTAGAATTTCCAGATTATGTTGATTATTCGATAGGTTCTTATACTTTTGTTGTAGGATATTCGGTAACTGATAAAATAGGCACGTTTATTGAAGTTTATGGTGATTTTTCAAAATATATGACTGCTCAAAATAAATTTAATGGAGGTGTAACCTATTTAATTCACCCGCAAGTTCAACTTGATTTTGCTGGTGGTTTTGGCTTATCGCAATATGCTCCCAATAATTATTTTTCTTTGGGCCTGATTTATTTATTTAAACCATACTAAGTTTTTCTTTTTGAGTATTTAAGAGGATTTCTTAATTTTAATTTATTTTATATTACATGAAACATTTTGTTAATTATATATTTCTTGTACTGGTTAATTTAATGCTTTTATTTATAGTAAGTTGTACCGATGAAGATAATTTTAAAACTGATATTGCTACATTTGAGAAGCTTGAATTAGAAGCAGAATCTTATTGGAATGGATCTGACCTTTCTGGAGCTTTTGTCAGTGGAAATAAAATTTTTCATAATCAATATTATCCCGATTGGACTACCTGGAGCGGTTTTGCCTATTCTAATATTATTAACTATGAGTTCTATAATGACGAAAGTATGTTTGCCGTTTATTTTGAAAATAAAGATTCTAAAGAAAATAATTATGCAGTAGGACACCAGCTGGGCAAAGTTTCAATTACATTTAAAGACAGCATAAATGGAGAAGAACCCAGGTCTGTTCAGTTAGCCAATACTACTTACACAGCCCTGGCTATTTTATACGGATACGATTATGCTAAAGAATTTGGTGGAAGAGATGGTCGCGACCCAGATTGGTTTAAAGTTACCATTAAGGGTATAGGGATGGAAGAACAAATTACAGGGACTATTGATTTTTTTCTGGCCGATTACCGCTTTGATGATGATAATGAAGATTACATTGTGGATAAATGGCAGTATGTTGATTTAACTCCACTGGGAAGAGTGAAAAGATTATCGTTTGAATTATCTTCTTCAGATGCAGGAACACCGCTTTATTTTTGCTTAGATAACTTAAAGGGACGAATCCCTTTTGATTAGAAAGTTTTGCCAGTTTTTTATAAATATTGATTGAGCTTATTAATCAACTCGTTTGTTTTTATTGGCTTTGGTAAATAATCGTTACATCCTGATTGAAGGATTAATTCTTTATCTTCTTGCATTGCATAAGCTGTTTGTGCAATAATTGGAATATCAGGATTTAATTGCCTGATTAATTTTATAGCTTCAATACCACTTAAAACAGGCATTTTTATATCCATAAGAATTAAATCTATATCTTTTCTGCTATTGAAAATTTCTACGGTTTCTTTACCATCGATCGCATGCAGTAAATTTAACCCTTTATTTTTTAGTAACATTTCAAGGTATTTGTAGTTGCTTTCTTCGTCTTCAGCAATTAGTAACGTTTTTCCTTTCCAATTGTATTGTCGTTTTTGAATTGTTTTATTAAACTTTTCCATTTCACTTACAGCAATAATTTCTAAAGGTAATGTGAAGTAAAACGTTGAACCTTTATTGATTTCTGAATTTAACATAATGTCACCACCGAGTTTATTTACAATATTCCTTGTAATGGTTAGCCCTAAACCAGTTCCGCGATAAAGTTTTGATTTATCTGGCTCTAATTTATTGAAACGCTTAAAGATTTCTTTTTGTTTATCCTTTGGAATTCCAATGCCTGTATCGGAAACAAAAAATTTCACTGTTTTTTCTTCATATAATATTTTATATCCAAATTTAACATATCCTATTTCTGTATATTTAAAAGCATTGTCAAGTAAATTGATCAATATTTGTTTTACCCGGAAAGGATCTGTTGTTAAAATAAAATTATCCTTGTAATTCGTTTTATCTAGTTTAATTTCGATATTTTCTTTATTGAATTTTTTTCTGAATTCGTTATATGTATCATAAAGCTCTTGCATTAATTTATTTACATTCGTATCTTTTTTTGTAATGGTCAACTCATTGACTTCAATTTTTGCCAAATCGATAATATCGTCAATTAAATGAAGTAAAGTGTTACAATTGTTATTAATATGACTAACAAATTCTTCACGCTCATCAGTATCTGTATCAGTATCGACTAATAAATCTGAGAAACCTATAATAGCATTCATGGGAGTTCTTATTTCATGTGACATGTTGGCTAGAAATGCTGATTTTAGGCGATCTGATTCTTCCGCTTTTTCTTTGGCTTTTTTTAATGCTATTTCAGATTCCTGTCTTTCAGTAATATCTCTGCAAATACCTACTATGCCAAGGGTATTCTCATCATCATCAACAAAAGGAATTTTTAAGGTATCTAATAAAAAATGTTCCCCCTCCACATTTTTTTCCCACGATTCCATTCTAACGGGTTCGTTGTTTTCTATAATTTTTTGGTCGGTACTATAAAAAAAATTAGCCTTTTCTTCTGGGAAAATTTCATGATCTTGTTTTCCTATGATTTCATTACGGGTTTTATTATTAAATTTACAAAAAGCATCATTACAACCTATGTAAAGATTCTTCTTATTTTTATAAAAAATTAGGTCGGGAATTGAATTAATCATTGAACTCAATAACGATTTTTCATGAATAAGCTGTAGCTCAGCTTTTTTTCGTTCGCTTAATTCTTTTTGTAATTCGGAGGTTTTATGGGCTACTTGTTTTCTGAGTGATCCAGACCAAATAAGAATAGCTCCCAATATTAAATAAAACGGGATAAAAATCCAGATGATAATTTTAAATACTTGTGTTTTAATGTCTTTTTTTTCATATACGGCAAACCATTTATTATAAATACGGTCGGATTCGCCAGTGGCTTTTAAAATTTGCAATCCATCATTTATTTGAGCTAATAGTTGTGGATTATCCTTTTTTATCGCAAAACACAATTCTTGAGTTTGTATCGCTTCACCGAGAGGGGTTAAATTACTTAAGTTAAATTCTTTTATAGTAAATTCTCCTTGAATTTTATTAAGTAATGCACAGTCATACTCTTCTGCTGATAATAATCTTAATGCTGTATGATAATTTTTTACCGGGATGATTAGATCGGTAATTTTATTATTAATTAGGTAATCGTGCATTATATCATCTTTAACGACAATGATTTTTTTATTTTTAATATCTTCAATTGATTTAATATTACTATTGTTACGAATAAAAGCATCATAAGTAATGTAAAGGTATGGAGTGGAAAAATTTACATTTTTTTCTCTTTTTTTTGAATAAGACATGGCAGCTAATCCATCAATTTTACCAGCTTCTAATTCAGACCTTACCTGATTCCATGGAGCTAACTCAATAGAAATGTTTAGTCCCATCGTTTTTTCAATTGCTTTTAACAAATCAACACTAAATCCAGTAGGGACATTATTTTTATCAAGAAGTTGATAAGGAGGATAGTCGTTGTTTCCTTTAAAAAAAAGGGTATCTGCTTGTAAAAAATCTGCTGATAACCTATTACAGAAAATAGAAAAGATTAGAATCAGGGTTATAAAAATTTTCTTTATCATAATAAAAAACAGAAATAGCGAGTTAGCGCATAAAGATCTATAATAGATATACGTAACTATTCGAATAAGGTTTTTATATCACTTTCATATAATTAAATATTAATTAATTATGGATAAATAGCTAAGATAAATATATTTTTGTATTGGAATTTTTAATTTTTGATTTTTGCACAATGAAAAATTTTTATACTTTAATATTATTATTTTTTTTACTTTCTTGTCAAACTCCACAAAAGAAAAATACTGAAGAAAATTTAGAGATCCATTCTTTAAATGTAAAATATGCACAAGGGTTTTCTATAGAATATTACGATCATTACAAATTGCTTACTATACATAATCCCTGGCAGGGAGCTGAAGAAATTCAATATCGTTATGCCTTAGTTCGTAATGAAAAAATAAATATTCCGATTCCAAAAGATGCAAAAAAAATTGTCATCCCTTTACAAAAAGTTATTTGCCTTTCTACATCTCATATTGCATTTCTTGATATTTTAGATGAAATTCATTCGATTGAAGGTGTATCAGGAACAAAGTTTGTAAATAATAAAGAACTTTTGGATAAAATACACCAAAATAAGATTGTGGATGTAGGCTATGAAAATCATTTAAATTATGAGCTTATAGCTGGTATGAATCCTGATGTTGTTATAACTTATGGTGTTGGAAGTGAAGTATCAAGTTATAATCAAAAGTTAAATGATTTGGGTATTGAAACAATAATTATTCCGGAATATTTAGAAACTCATCCATTAGGAAAATTAGAATGGATAAAATTTATTGCTGCGTTATATGATAAGAAAAATGAAGCAGAAGAGTATTTTCAGCAAATTGAAAATGAATATAATCATTTAGGAGAACTTGTTGTTTCAGTAAAAAGAAAACCAAAGGTTTTATTTGGATTACCATGGAAAGATACCTGGTATGTTCCTGGTGGCAATTCCTTTCTTGCTAAAATGGTTTTTGATGCAGGAGGTGAATATATATGGCGGAAGAATAATTCACGTGAAAGTATTCCACTTGATATCGAACATGTATTTGTTGAAGCAAATAATGCGGATGTTTGGTTAAATACAGGAACCGTTAAGCATAAACATGAAATTGTAAAAATAGATGATCGTTTTAAGGAATTTACTCCATTTTGGCGTAGTCGAATATATAATAATAACCAACAGGAAAATGAATGGGGTGGTAATGATTACTGGGAAAAAGGAACCGTTGAACCAAATATTATATTAAAAGATTTAATTAAAATTTTTCACCCTGAGCTACTTCCTAATCATACATTGGTTTATTATCGATCTATTAACTAACAAAGTTGGAAATTCCATAAATTTACATTTCTTTTGATTTTCAAATTTAATCAGCAGAAAAGATTGGATTATACAAGCCGAAATATCATCTTGTGGATTGTTTTAAGCTTATTGCTTGTTCTATTGTTTATTGCCGATATATTTACCGGTTCGGT
>CAZWPU010000104.1:0-5729 GCA_964635605.1 uncultured Bacteroidales bacterium
CTGGAGGAAGTGTATTTACAACCAAATCATAAGTAATCAGAGGGTCAATAATTAATGTATCCGGATTTCCCATATAGTTAATGGTGTGGATAAAATTATATTTTATTTTTCCCGAAAGATGATCAAAAAAAGACATATTAACATCTGTTTCGGTGGGCTTCCCATATGAGTCGAGTAAATTTACTTGTGCGGTTGTGGAATTTAATGCTCTTGAAATGACCACACTAAGCGCTTTTTCAAATTTTTCTTCGGTGGGTGTGTTGTAGAAACTTCCTACACATTCAAATGTATTTTCAAAATTTGGATCGATTCCAATGCCAATAACAAAAGGCTTGAGTACGATTCCTTTTTTTTGTAGATCCAGTGATGCCTGGCAAGGGTCTCCATCACAAGCTTCAATCCCATCGGTAATAAGAATAATTATATTTCGGCAATTGTCACAAGGAGGAAAATCATTGGCAGCAAGCTCCAATGAATGTGCAATGGGTGTAGTTCCTTTCGGAATTATGTATCGCAACTTTTGCCGTATTTGTGAAGCATTTCCATCCGAAAAGGGAATTTCTAATTTGGTGTCGCTACAGTCTTGGGGAGGAACAGGGCTTTGATGTCCATATACCCGTAAGGCCATTTGAATATTTGGAGACTTTTCAAGGCTATCGATAAGCTGAATTAGATATTTTCGTGCAATATTAATTTTTTTATTATTGCCCCATGTTCCATACATGCTTTGCGAAGCATCAAAAATAAATAATATACGAGTCGTTGGTGGCTCTGGCTTTTGGTTCTCTTGAGCACCAACCTGTATAGATAAAAATAATAGTATGTATGTGAGTGTTTTTTTCAAAAGTGAATTCGTTACAAGATAGATTATTGATCCATCGATTTTCTCCGTTCGTAATCTTCCTTTTTAATATGACCTAAGATGACCAATTCTGCCGTAGCATAATTGGTTGCTAATGGAATGTTATGCATATTACAAGCTTCCAACAGTCTCTGGATATCTTCGTGATGTCCTTGTTTAATCAGTGGGTCTCTTAAGAAAATTACAATATCCACTTCCTTTTTCTTAATCATCTCGGTTATTTCGTTATAACCTCCCGATTTACCTGGACTTAAATGTTTAACCCTAATTCCTTGAGATTCAACATACTCTGCTGTTCTACCGGTAGCGATCAGATTAACTCCAAAAATCCAATCTTTTCGCTCATTAAGAAATCGAACCATTTCCGGTTTTTTTACATCATGTGCAATAATTACTATATTTTCCATAATAGTAGATTTTTATATTAACTCATTCTATTAATAGTCACCAATTGTTTCTTCAAGTTGACTTAATGCATTTTGTAATTGTTCATCATTAGGTGCTGCGCCATGCCATTTATGTGTTCCCATCATAAAATCAACACCCATACCCATTTCTGTTTTCATTAAAATCATTATAGGTTTCCCCTTTCCGGTGAGAGTCTTAGCATGATTTAATATTTTTATAACATCTCCCATATCGTTGCCATTCATTTCCAGCACATTCCAGCCAAAACTTTCCCATTTGTTTTTTAAGTTTCCTAAAGTTATAATTTCATCAACGGGTCCGTCTATTTGTTTTCCATTATAATCAATAGTAGATATTAAATTATCAATTTTATGATGTGCAGCAAACATTGCAGCTTCCCAAATTTGGCCTTCCTGTAATTCACCGTCGCCATGAAGAGAAAACACTATTTTCGGATCATTGTTTAATTTTTTCGATAATGCAGCTCCAGCTGCTGCTGAAAGTCCTTGTCCTAAAGAGCCGGAAGCTATTCTCACGCCAGGTAAATTATCGTGTGTTGTTGGATGTCCTTGTAATCTTGAATTAATCATCCTAAAAGTTGAAAGTTCCGATAATTTAAAATATCCCGAACGGGCTAAAACACTGTACCAAAGCGGTGAGATATGTCCATTCGACAAAAAGAAAATATCTTGATTTTCACCATCCATATCAAAATGTTTGGGATGATGATCCAAAATGTCGAAATATAATGCGGTCATAAAATCTGCACAACCAAGAGATCCACCAGGATGTCCTGAGCTTTGTGCATGAACCATTCTTAAAATATCGCGTCGTATTTGCGTAGCAATCTTCTTTAAATTTTGAATATCTGCCATTTTATTAAATTATAATTGTAAAAAATTGTTTAGAAAAATTAGGTGTAAAAATACAGTTTTTCATTAGAAAATACGGAAAATGAATGCATTTTATTATTAACATCATACAAAGAAATAATCATACCTCCTTTTTTATTTGAAATAGCTTTTTAAAATACTGAAAAAGTGTAATTTTGAGCCTTCAGAAATACTTCTATCAAAAAAAATAATTATGGGACTACAATGTGGTATTATTGGTGTAACGAATGTGGGTAAATCAACAATTTTTAATTGTATGTCGAGCTCTAAAGTTGAAACTACAAATTTTGCTTTTAGCTCAAATAAATCGAATATTGGAGTAATAAATGTTCCTGATAAACGCTTGCAAGAACTTGAAAAATTGCAACCTACAGAAAAAGTAATTCCTGCTACGGTTGATATTGTTGATATTCCTGGATTAACAAAAGGAGCCAACCAGGGCGAAGGGGTTGGAAATAAATTTTTAGCCGATATCAGAAATACGGATGCATTAATTCATGTTCTTCGTTGTTTTGATGATGATAACTTACCACATGTTGACGGATCTGTTGATCCGGTAAGAGATATCGAAACCATCGATTTTGAATTACAGGTAAAAGATTTGGAATCTGTTGAAAAGAAAATAGAGCGTTTTGAAAAACTGATGAAAACAGGCGACAAAGATGCCAAACAGGGGATTGTGGTATTACAGGAATTAAAAAGTCATTTAGAATCGATGCAAAACGCCCGCGATTTTTCTATTTCTGAAGCAAACAAAAAATATATTGATGATTTATTTCTGCTCACAGCAAAACCGATTATTTATGTTTGTAATGTGGACGATAAATCAGCCATTGACGGAAATCAATATGTGGAGAATGTTAAAAAATCACTTGAAGGACAGGATACACAAATATTAATTATTGCCGGTGAATTAGAAGCAGAGATTGCTGATTTAGAAGAAGAGAATGACCGAAATGAGTTTTTAAGTGATGCAGGATTGACAGAACCCGGAGTGAATAAGTTGATTCGAAGTGCCTATTCGCTTTTAAATTTGATGTCTTTCTTTACCGTGGGGCCGAAAGAAATACGTGCATGGACCATTAAAAAAGGAATGACAGCACCACAGGCTGCAGGTGCTATTCATAGCGACCTTGAACGTGGTTTTATTCGTGCCGAAGTAATGAAATATGATGATTTTATTACGCTAACATCTGAAGCAAAAGTAAAAGAAGCCGGGAAATTTCATGTGGAAGGTAAAAATTATGTGGTTGAAGATGGTGATATTCTTCATATTAGATTTAATGTTTAATTTTTGTAAAATAGTGCTATGATTGTCCATCCCTTAAAAACATGGTTATTGGCCTTGATCTTGTTCTTTTCTATTTCAACGGCTTATGCCCAAAAGCATTTTAATCATCCACCTAAATTGATTGTTGGAATTACCATTGAAGAGATGCGTTACGAAATGTTGATTCGTTACTGGGATACTTTTACAAGTGATGGTTTTAAAAAAATAATTGATGATGGAGCATTTTGTTCACAGGTTCATCACAATTATTTAATCACCCAAAATGCCACGGGACAGGCCAGTATTGTTACGGGGACTTATCCTACTTATCACGGAATAATTGCTGACCAATGGTATGATAAGTTAGCAGAAAAAAATATTGGTGCTGCTGATGAGAAAAAATATAATTTAATGAACGGAAGAATCACTCTTGGAAATTTTTCTCCTAAAAACCTTCTGGCTTCAACCATTGGTGACGAGTTAAAATTAGCTACCAATGATAGCTCAAAAGTAATTTCTATTGCAGCAAATCCTATTTCTTCGGTAATTTCGGGAGGGAGGTTAGCGGATTATGCCTTTTGGTTTAATGATGAAGATGGAAAATGGACCACCGGAAATTATTATATTGATTCTTTACCAGACTGGATTAATGAATTTCATGATAAGGATTTCCGAAATGTTTATATGAAACAAACCTGGTCAACGCTATATTCATTGGAACAAAACTATCAATCAAGCCTGCCTGATGATAATCCGTTTGAGATTGGAATAAGACTTTATCGTTATTCTTTTCCTTATGATTTAAATTATTTAAAGAACCGATCAGGGAATTATAAATATTTAAAATATACTCCTTTTGGAAACTCTTATACCAAAGATTTTGCCATTTCGGCCATCATGGGTGAAGGTTTAGGAAAAGATGAATTCACGGATTTTCTAAGTGTAAGTTTTTCTGCATCGGGTTATGCAGGAGACTTATTTGGCCCTCGTTCTGTAGAAATTGAAGATATCTTTTTGCGTTTAGACCAGGATGTCAACCATTTTATTGATTTTCTGGATCATCATATTGGACTAGAAAATGTGTTGATTTATATTACCTCAGACCGGGGAGTTGCCGATGTCCCTGAATATTTAAAGTACAAAAAGCAAAACGCCGGAGTATTCGAACCTCAAAAAGCCTTATCATTATTAAATAGTTATTTAAGTATCTTATATGGTGAAGGAGAGTGGGTAAAGTATTATCAATCGGGACAGCTATATTTAAGTCAGCAATTGATTGATCAGAGTGGGGTAAGCTTAAGTGAAATCCAGGAGCAAGCGGCCAGTTTTTTAGTACAGTATTCCGGAGTTGCTGATGCCATTCCGGGGATGAGTATGGTTACAAATCAATTTACCGCAGGAATTAAAGAGAAAATGCAAAAAAGCTATCACCAAAAACGTTCTGGTGATGTAATGGTTAACCTCGAGCCCGGATGGATCGAAAAAGATGGAAAAGCTACCGGTTCAGGTTCCGGATATAATTATGATACACATGTTCCACTTATTTGGTATGGATGGAAAATAAAAAATATCCGTATTGATAAAAGTCTGGAAGTTACTGATATTGCACCAACAATAGCCTGGATTTTACAAATAACATCGCCCAATGCTTGTGTTGGAGAACCAATTTATCAGATAATTGAAGATTAAAGTATATTTATTATGGCTTGGGTTTATTTGTTGATAGCAGGAATTTTTGAAATTGGTTGGGCGATAGGGATGAAATACACCCATGGATTTACCCGATTTTGGCCGGTTGTATTTACGTTAGTATCCATGTTTTTAAGCGTATATCTATTATCACTCGCAACTAAAACTATTCCTATTGGTACGGCTTATGCCGTGTGGACAGGAATTGGAATTGTAGGTACTTCTGTTTTAGGTATTATCTTATTTAACGAGCCGGTAGAAGTATTACGATTAGTGTTTATTGTTATGATATTAGTCGCTATTGTAGGTTTAAAAGTAATAGCCCGTTAACCAGGTTTCTTACAAATTAATATTCTACTTTCGCGGCTAAGCGTTATTGTTTTATCATCAACTAAACAAGGTGCTTCAACCTCCTCATTGTTTTCTTTGATAGCTTTCCCGGTAATCAGAATTCCAATTTTATTTTTTAATTCAATGTTCCGCACTTTTTTGGCAAAAATTATTTCAGATTTTTCAAGCCACTTAGAGATATCTGTATTTTGTAAATTTTTATAGTCCTTATGGTTGGTTAAAACATTTTCTGCCAGTCGTGGTGCTGCAATTTCCC
>CAZWPU010000105.1:0-5724 GCA_964635605.1 uncultured Bacteroidales bacterium
CCAACGGTAATTCTATAATACCCGTTTAACCAATCATTGGATAAATTATAAACCAGAATGTTTTTATCAAACAATTTTTTGTTGAAATCAATACTATTTGTTTTAATCAATATAAAATTTGCTTTCCCAGGAAAAACCTGAATTCCTTTTTTTAACAGTTCATTTTCTATTCTTATTTTTTCACTTACTATTTTACCCCTGTTATCTTTCATATATTCAGGTTTTTTTAAGGCTTCAGTAGCAGCAAAAATTGCGGGTGTCGAAATGTTAACCTGAAAATCAGAAAAATACGCTTTAAAATAATCACCCATTAAAAGGTATCCAACCCGAAGACCTGCCAATGAAAAAGCTTTATCCATTGTTCTTGCAACAGCCAGATTTGGATATTTTTCGATCAAAGAAGCTAAGGTGAACCCTGAAAATTCGTAATATGCCTCATCTACCAATAAAAATACATCTTTGTTTTTAAGAATCTGTTCGGCAAGCTTATCATCTATCAAGACTTTGCCCGTTGGATTATTTGGATTATCTAAAATTAAAAGCGCTGGTTCATTTAACTCATTTAATAAAAGCGTACTGTCTAATTCGAAATCAGGAGGAGAAAGCTTCATTTTTGTTATTCTACGGGCTTGCTCACTTGCATATTGTGTAACCGGGAAAAAAGAAGGATTTACCATTACAATTTTCCTGTTTGTGGAAAAAACATTAATAATTTCACGGATTAACAAATCCGACCCGTGGCTTATAAAAATCCTATCAGAAGCAATGTTATTATATTTTCCCAGCAATGTTTTTAATTCAGACAGGTATTCTGGATTTGAATACCTGTTTATATTTTCCAAGCCTTTTTGTGCCGCTTTCTTAATATCGGCCCCAGGCAGGTACGGATTTTCGTTTGTATGTAAATTGATGGTCATTTTACTTCAATTAATGTTTCTGTTTTATACCCGGTAATTACTTTCATATGCCCTTTTAAACGATTGTCTGTTCCATCATCGCCGGTATCCACTCTAAGACATTCCAATCTGCTTATTTTATCATCGGTTGCAACAACAATAATATTCTCCTCTCCAATCGCATTTAGAACTGCAGGGGTAAATTGTTTGCTTGCCCTTCCGAATATAAATCCATTTCCACCAATAGGTGTAACAATAATTTTTATCTTATCATATTTATTTATCAAAGCAAGCAAGCCTTTTTCGTTCAGGTCTTTTCCAACGATTTGTGCACGATAAACAGCATCTATACCCAGCAAGGTTTTTTCGACCCCTATTTTAGAAGTAATAGTGGCTAAGGTGGTTCCCGGACCCAAAATATATAACACATCGTTTTCGATATGTTCAAGAATATATTGAGAAATTTCTTCTTTGCTGATTTTATCAGGTTTACTTACATTCGATGGTTCTTTTTTACTTTGCAACAGATTTAAATTTTTCGGAACGTTCAGGTATCCATATAATTCAGCCCCCAATTCTCCATCCCTAAATGCTTTTTCGTCAATATCAAGAACTTCTTTTTCTATAATCTGTTCAGAGGTATTGTTGATAATTTCAGCAGCAGCAAAAGTTGAAAGTGCAAATACGGGACTAAACATCTTAACACCCGAAGGTATCCCAACAACCGGAATTGTTAACCCTAAAACATCATACACGTCGCGTGCCGTACCGTCACCGCCTACAAAAACCAGTAGTTCAATGCCTTTTTCAACCATCTCACGAATGATCCTTTTGGTATCATCGGCATTTGTTTTTTTATCTATTGCAGATACCACTTCATATTTAAAATCAAACTTCTTCATAAAATCTTCGCCCATTTTTCCGGGGGCTACAATAAAGAAGAGGCCTTTCCTGTTTACCACAGAAAGCGTTTCTTCAATACGCTGAGGAGTTACCGGTTGTGCACCCAGTTCTAATGCCTTTTTATAAACCTCTCCATCAGTACCTTTTAAACCAACACTACCACCCATGCCAGCGATAGGGTTTACAATCAAACCTATTTTCTTCATATTATTTATTTTTTATTTGATAAAAAATTCCTCTTTCCTGTCGAACAGGTTCAACCATGCCTTCTGCTTCTAAAACATCCAGGTATTTATTAATTTCATTGGTATGCTGACCAAGTATTTTTACCAGGTCATCAACAGTACAAGGCCTTCTGGCAATAGTTTCCAGAATAACCATTTCAGCATCCTTCCTGTATGATTGAATATTTTTCCTTTCAGGAGTAGCAGCAATGATTTCAACATTCGGAAGCTGCCAAAAATCTATGACTCTTTCCAAATATTCCATACTGGCACGTTGTACATTATTTAGGGTACCTGGGCGATCAAGCGTATTTAGCTGGATTTGATCAGGCTTTATCTGTTCAAATGCATTTTTTAAGGCTATCAAATCAGCTTCACGATCATTGTATCCCGGAGCAAAAAATACTTCAAGCCATATCTGTCCAGAATATGCTTTTCGAAAATCTGCTAGTCCATTAATACACTTCTCAATGTTAAGCCCTTGTGCCGGGCGGTTTATTTTCCGGAATGTATCTTCTCTGGCTGCATCCAGCGAAGGCAAAACAACATTTGCCCCCAGCAATTCATCACGCACTTTTTTATCGTAAAACAAGGTTCCGTTTGTCAGAACTGCCACGGGAATAGTTGGTTTGTTTTTCTTTATAAATTGTAAAACATCACCTATTCGGGAATTTAACGTTGGTTCACCTGAACCTGAAAACGTAATATAATCAGGGTCTGGATTATGTGAAAAATAATCAGCCAATTCAGTTGTAACTTTATCATACAAGATGTATTCCCTTCTTTCGGTTGTTAATTTTGTAGTTTGCCCTACTTCGCAGTACACACAGTCGAGCGAACAAACCTTTTTGGGAACTAAGTCAACCCCGAGAGATATCCCCAAACGTCGCGAAGGCACAGGTCCAAATAGATATTTATACATAAACTTTTTTTTAGTGTCTAACTATTTATTTCGTATAGGCCTTTTTAATGTAGCTTTTGTAAGTATTTCCAATGTATTATTAAAAAAGCCTTCCAACGCATCTTTAGCAACAACACCCCTGGCTAAATAAATTTTAGCATTCCGCTAATTAAAACATTAAAAGCGTTTGGCCCCGTATTACCAATTATAAAATGCAAGACTCCTTCGTTCACTAAATCAATTAATCCTGAGTGATTATCATCATGCCCTTTATTAACGGTAGCTTTAGTTTCTTTAGTAAGGCTATCGTAAATTAAATAATAAGGAGCTTCGCCAAATCATTTAGCAATTTTACTCTCTAGTGTGTTACTTTCTGTTGCTAATAATATTTTCATTGTATTTGCTATTTAGTTAATTAATAATTCATTATATCTATATTTTCAAAATAGCAGGAATCACTTTTTTTCTGCTATGATCCGCTATTTCTTTAACATGCAAGAATGTTGTAGTCGTAATTGGCACTTGTATTTCCGTTGATTTAAAACGTAGATCTTTCATCCGAAGGATCTTCATAAATAATCGGAAGGGTTCTTTTTCATTCCTTGACAAAATTAGATTATCAGCAACTTTCTCTAACTCCGCTATTTGTTCCGCTTTTGCTGTTGTACTAACAGAAAAGATATATGTTTTATCAATATTAGATGTAATCGTGCTTTTTATCTTTTCCAAAATCGAATCGCTATACGTAGGTGAAAATAATAAAAGATTTAATGCTGAACCAAATATTAAAATCCCTGGCCCTTCGTTGGGTAAATCTTTTGAAGCAATATCTAGAACTTTATCCCAAACATCCGGCTTAACCAGGTTCGCATTAATAACCTCACTATTCGTTTTCGTATAACCTGATATTTCAACATCAAGTTGTATGAATTTTATTTTTTTTATATAATCATTCAGATTTATACCGGCAACACTTTTTATGCTTTCTATTATAAATTCCTTGGTTGGGTATTGCAGCGACATAAAAATAACACTTCCTCCATTTTTTAACCATTCGGAAACAAATATTTCTCCAATTAAAGGTTTACCCGAACCTCCCGGTCCGGTAATTAAAGTTGTTGAGTTTAACGGTATTCCTTCCGGAATGATATTATCTATCCATGTTGTCTCTATTTTTAAAGTCTTCATAATAAATAAATTTTAAACAAAGTCACAGCGCACATTCTTTAATAAACAGAACAGAAGGCTTATTTTTGAATTGACGTTATACATGTTTTTTTTAACCAATAATTTGCTCAATTTTCTGTATGGTATGAAAAACCGCAACCGAAATATCAATTTTTTTATCTTCCATAATAAATAGTTTGCCTTCATCCGCAAGTTTTCGGGCATTAACATTAATAGGTATTGACCCGAGAAATTCAATACCTGTCTCTTCAGCTTGTTTCTTACCTCCACCGGTACCAAACAATTCAATCAGGTGGCCACACTTTGGACAAATTAATCCAGACATATTTTCAATGAGCGCGATATGGGGAACCTCCATTTTTTTGGCCATAACAATAGCTCTTGCAGAATCAATTAATGATACCTCCTGAGGAGTTGTAACAATAATTGCCATATCAGGCTTCATACTTTGAGTAATGGTAAGGCTTTCATCTCCTGTCCCCGGAGGTAAATCAGCAATAAGATAATCCAATCCTCCCCATTCTACATCACCAAGAAATTGGTTAATCATTTTAGAGCGCAAGGGGCCACGCCAAATAACTGCTTGATTGGGTGGTAGTAAATTTGCCATAGAAATAATTTTAACCCCTTTACTTTCTTGTGGTATAATTTTGTCATTCAAGGTATGCACTTCTCCTTTTATACCTGTCATCTTCGGAACATTAGGCCCTGTTATGTCGGCATCAAGTATTCCTGTTTTAAACCCATGAAGATGCAGTCCATAGGCAAGATTTACACTTACCATAGTTTTTCCCACTCCTCCTTTTCCACTAAAAACAACAATACGATGTTTTATATGGCTAATATTGTCACCAATTTTTTTACTCTCTTGTTCTATTTTTTCTTTTTGTTCTTTCGTTAACATGTTAAATTCCTCCACTTATTAAAAAAAATATTTTTTTTACACAAACCTATGTTTAGCTAAACTTTTGTTTGTAATCTAATATACCAAACACTTTAGCTGTTTCTTTTTATATCATTGTGAAATCCACATGCCTGAATACCAATTCCCCTGCTGAAGTAAAACAGCCTGTGCTCACTATTAAATAATGGTCTCATTGGTATTATCTTTAGTAGACAAACATCCGTTTAAAAAATCTTGTATTATTTCTTTCGGATATTTTCCGGATACCCCGATGAAAACATTCATTTTCTTTGTATTTAAAATAGCTATAGTATGTGTTGTAATTTTATTAGCTATTACATCGGTTATGCCTTTATCTTCTAATATATCAGGAATTAATTCAGGTTCTTTTGCTGGAATAATTAATAATTCTTCTTTCATTATTTCACCTCCTTTCAACATGTAAATGGTAAATTGGTCACAATAATCAAAGTGCTCAGACAATACATTATTTGTAATTGGAATAGCTACACGCATTATAATAATCTTTTTAAGAATTATTTATGTAAAGATACCCTATACCTCATCGAATATCATAACATTTTGAATTTTAGCGCACAACATTTTTTATAATATTCCTCATAAATAAAATTGAGGTAGATTATACTTTATAATTGATATAACTTAACATTCTAATTTTATAATGATATAAAGTTTTATTAAATAAAT
>CAZWPU010000106.1:0-1892 GCA_964635605.1 uncultured Bacteroidales bacterium
TTGTAAGTATAGAAAGAGCCTCTAATTTTAAAAAATGGTTGAACAACTAAAACATTATTAATGGTGAAGTTTATTAGTATTTAATCGTTTAGAAATTACTAACATTCCAGCGCTTGAAAACTAGTCGTAAATGTTCATTTCAAATATAAGTTTTAAAACTATTCAATAACTTCATTGCCTCATAAGATGTAGACTCAATAATTTTTCTTGAATCCTTTGAATGCATAAAATCTGAATATCCGGGTATTTTCCCGGATTGTTCTCGGTTTAATTTAAAGTATCCCATGGTCCAATTCGGGAATGCACGCTTTTTTATTGATTCTTCCAATAACAATATTACATTTGAATGCCGTTTGTCATTCTTTATTTTTTCAAATAAGTTTCGAATAATATCCGTCTTTCCTTCTATAAGCTGAATAAATGTCCCATCATTGTATAGAAGTAAACCTGTAACATTCTGAAGTTTGTTTCTTTTCCGAATATCAACCAATAATTCTTCAAGATCTTTTTCAGTTAAATCTTTAACAGAAAAACTAACATAAACAATGTGTATTAAATCTTTCATTATAAATTATATAATCATACAAGATATTAATAATAATACCAAACTTCAAATACTAATGTTTAAAATAAAGCCTAAATTAAGTTATTCTTTTTGTTCTAGACTACCTTGCTCCGCTAAACGTTAAATATCTCATCCAAAAGGAACTCTATAATTAAAAATATTATTTATATTTACAGTATCTTTAAACGAATTAATTTATTAACCATCAAATGTATTATTAAGTACATTCTAAAATTAAATCTAATATTATGAGAAACAAAATTTTATTATTGATTGCAGCCATTTCATTTTCATTGTTGTGGTCATGCTCTCAAGGCCCTAATTATAAAGAGGGCAACGTTTATAACGGCTTTAAGCTCGAAGAAAAAAGATTCGTAGAAGAAGTAGATGCCTGGTGTTTATATTTTATTCACGAAAAAAGTAGCGCAAAATTATTAAAAATTGCCGCTGATGATGCCAACAAACTTTTCAACGTATCGTTTAAAACTATTCCTCAGCATGATTATGGAACTCCACACATTATGGAGCACTCGGTATTGAACGGTTCTGAAAACTTTCCTGTAAAAAGTCCTTTCGATTTATTAGTAAAAGGATCATTAAACACTTTCCTTAATGCAATGACCGGCTCTGACTACACAACTTATCCTGTAGCCAGCATGAACGAAAAAGATTACTTTAACCTAATGCATGTTTATATGGATGCCGTTTTTAATCCATTACTTCATAAGGACCCTAAAATTTTTAAACAAGAAGGTTGGCATTATGAATTGGATGATATTGATGGAGAAATCGTTTATAAAGGCGTTGTTTACAACGAAATGAAAGGATCTTTCTCAAGCCCTCGTCGTGAGCTGGGTTACCAGATTAATAAGATTCTCTTTCCTGACAATACCTATGGGGTATCATCAGGAGGTTATCCAACTGCAATTCCGGAACTTACTTATGAATATTTCAAAAATTTCCACAAAAAATATTACCACCCCTCAAATAGCTTTGTGCTATTATATGGAGATGCGGATTTAGATAAAGAGTTAGCATTTCTAGATACGGAATATTTCTCTAACTATGAAAGATCTGAGGATAAGGTAGAGATTCCTATTCAGAAACCATTTACTGAAAGAAAAGTAGCAGAAAATTTTTATAGTGCACCTGAAGGTAGTGAAACAAAAGATAAAACATTTTTAAGCTATAGTTTTGTTGCCGGATTAAATACCGACCAGGAACTAACCATGGCGCTTGACATTTTAAGCGAAGCGCTGGTTAATCATGAGTCCGCTCCATTGCGCCTGGCCATCCAAGAAGCTGGAATAGGAAAAGATATTAGTGC
>CAZWPU010000106.1:1992-5652 GCA_964635605.1 uncultured Bacteroidales bacterium
TTGCTCATGGTATTAAAACCTCAGCCAGGCCTGGAAAAAGAAATCGCTGAACAAACCCGGAAAGAACTGACTGAGTACAAAGCAAGCCTTAGCAAGGAAGAACTTGAGCAGCTGGTTCAGGAAACCAAAGAACTAAAAGAACATCAGCAACGAGAAGACTCTCCTGAAGCTATTGCTACCATTCCGATGTTATCGCTCGAAGATATCAGTAAAGAAGTACAGTGGTATGAGATAAACGAAAAATCGGTAAGTAATATTCCGGTATTACACTACGAAGATTTTACCAGCAATATCGTTTATGCAAACCTATATTTTGACATGTATACACTGCCGAAGGAACTTATTCCTTATGCGAATCTTTTAGCGGAACTTCTCGGATCTCTTAATACAGAAAACTATTCTTATGGGGAACTCGATAATGCGTTAAATATTCATACCGGAGGATTCTATACCTTCCTTACTTCATATCAGGAAAACTATTCGGATGATAAGCTTTTACCAAAATTTATGTTATATGCTAAAGCAACCGTTGATAAGACAGATAAATTGTTTGAATTAACAGCAGAAATTTTAAATCAGTCTAAACTAGATGATATTGATCGGTTAAAAGAAGTAATTACCCGTCATCAATCGCAGATAGAAGCAAGGGTTAAAAATAACGGTGTAGGAGTTGCAACCACTAGGTTAAGCTCATATTACAGTAATCAGGGGATGTACAATGAATTAACCAATGGATTATCTTATTATGATTTTATTACAGAGTTAACCCAAAATTTTGATGCAAATCAAGAGGAAGTGGTGTCGAAACTCCAAGAAACAGCAAAACTGCTTTTCAATAAAAATAATGTAAATGCAGGAATTACCTGTTCTGATGAAAACTATGCAACCTACAAAACAGCACTTGAAAAATTTGCTTCTACATTGCCTGCTGAAGAATTACAGATGAACGAATGGGCCTTTGACTTAAGTGTTAAAAATGAAGGCTTAATGTCTGCATCAATGGTTCAGTATGTAGTAAAAGGATTCGACTATAAAAAACTAGGTTATGCATGGGATGGAAAAATGCGTGTATTGAATCAGGTAATGTCGCGTGATTATTTGCAAAACAAAATTAGAGTAATGGGAGGTGCCTACGGTGGATGGGCTTCATTCTCTCCCACAGGAAGTGCTTATTTTGCATCATATCGCGACCCGAACTTAAAAGAAACACTTGAAAATTACGATGCAGCACCAGCATTCGTTAAAAATTTCGAGGCGGATGAAAATGAAATGACCCGATTTATTATCGGTACAATTTCAAATATCGATATGCCAACAACCGCTTCCCAACGAGGATCCATTGCCATAAACAATTACTTTATGAAGAAAACAAAGGCTGCTATGGAAGAAGAACGAAATGCTATTCTTACCACTACAGCCGAAGATATCCGTTCTTACGAACAGATGATTCAAGAGATTATGGATCAGGAAATTATTTGTGTTTACGGAAACGATCAGAAAATCAAAACTCATAAGGATCTGTTTAAAGAAACCAAATACATCACAAAATAAATTTTTAACCCCCTTATAATGAACGTGCCACAACTTTGTCGTGGCACGTTTTTTATTAAAATAATGTATTCTCATCCATACCAAATCAATTAAAAATAGTAATTTTACCTTATCATTAAAATTATTTGTCATGAAAGCATCAAGAATTACCAATAGCCTGCTTATCTCTTTTGGTGTTGTTTTAATATTTATTTACGGCAAAAATCTGATCCTGCCTTTTTTTATTGCCTTAATTTTTTGGTTTCTGATAAAAGAGATCCGCGGCCTGCTGAAAAAAATAAAATATATTGATAAAGTTCCCAATATTATCCTTAACGCCATAGCTTTTGCGATCATTTTTGCCATACTGGGTGGTGTTGGTAAAATATTAGCAATGAACATCCAACAGCTTTCAAAAGAGCTTCCAGCTTACCAAAAAAATATAACCGATATTACCGCCTCAATCAATCAAACGTTTAATATTGATATTGTTAATTCTATTAAAGATTTTTTGGGCGAATACGAGTACTCTAAATTACTTTCCGGAGTGTTTAATTCTATAACGGACCTGTTTGGTGATGCTTTTCTGATTATTATTTATACCTTGTTTTTACTGCTCGAAGAACCTTTTTTTACGAAAAAAATTAATGCGATCTATGCCGAAAAAGATGAGCAGGATGATGTGATTGACATTCTCTCCAAAATCAATAAATCGATCGGGAGTTATATCTCGATAAAAACACTTGTAAGCCTGCTTACCGGTTTTCTAAGCTATTTTGCCCTGTTGTTTTTAAATGTGGATGCACCCATATTTTGGGCATTCCTGATTTTTATTCTCAATTATATTCCTACGGTAGGCTCATTAGTAGCAACAACTTTTCCCGCCTTTTTTGCCATGTTACAGTTTGGTGAGGTGATGCCCGGTATTTGGGTATTAATTATTGTTGGGGCTATCCAACTAATTGTTGGCAACTATATAGACCCAAAACTTACCGGTGACTCGCTGAACATCAGCCCATTGATTATTATCTTCGGCTTGGCCTTTTGGGGAGCAATATGGGGCATTATCGGGATGTTTTTGAGTGTTCCGGTAACGGTGATGTTAATTATTATTTTGTCGGAAGTTCCTGCAACCCGTCCTATCGCCATTCTTTTAACCAAAGACGGTAAAATTGCAAACGAAAAGGATGATTAATTTTTATTCACCAGCGGCAGAATAATCAGAGCTATAGCTCCAAATAAAAGATATACCAGGTTGGTAAAGGTGTGTGCTAGAAGCGCAAAAACCATTCCGTCCTGGCTGCTGATTCCAAATAATAATAAACATTGAATCACTACATAGTGCCATGCACCAATACCTGCCTGAATAGGTAAAATAAATGCAAAGGTAGAAACAGCAAAAGTAAAAGCGGCGTTACCCAGCGTAAGTTCCTGTGTGGGGTCATAGGCAAAAAACATTACGTAAAGCATCATCAACCAGAAAAAATAAATAAGAAAAGTCTGAAAAATATATACTCCTTTTCCTTTAATCGAAGCAATCGTTTTAAATCCCTCAATAAAATCTGTTTTTATTTTATGAATTTTTTGCCTGAACTTTTTAAAAACATTGAGTTTGTATAACACAAAAAGCGATACAAAAACAAACAAAATTACCGAAGAATATAGGATAATTTTCGATTGATAATTGGAATAAGTTATATTGATATTTGCTGATTGGAGTAGTTCCTTTACTATCGGAAATTGCCAGGCTATTAAAACAAGAAATAAAAAAATTAAAGCAGCAAAATCTGTTATGCGCTCAATAAATACGGTTCCAACCAATTTAGTGAAAGAGACTTTGTCATACTTAGTAATTAGACCACACCGGGCAATTTCACCCCCACGTGGTATAACAAGGTTGGTAAAAGCCAATACCAGTACCGATAAAAATAAATTTAGATTCCCTGGATGATAATCCATAGAAACAATGAGTTTTTTCCATCGTAAAGCCCGCGTAAGCTGGCTTAACAAATTAAGTACTAAGGAAAATAAAACCCACCCATACGCTAAATTTCCCAGTTCCGACCTTATTTTACTTACATCTATATCTTTATAAACATACCAAAACAAGGTAACTCCAATAACAAAAAA
>CAZWPU010000107.1:0-5568 GCA_964635605.1 uncultured Bacteroidales bacterium
AAAAGTGTCGATCAAATTTAAATTTTCCATTGTATTTAATGTATTTTGCTTATTATTTAAATTTTATTACAATTTTTGTTGATTTAATATTTTCAAAAGATAATTGATGTTTTTCAACGATAGTTTGTTTTTTCTTTTTGCCTTCAATTTTTACTTTTTTTGTTTCTTCAATCACAATACCCTCTTTGTCAATGTCTATTAAATTGCCTTTAATTTTTTTGTCATTTGTTAAAATTGTTTCAATTTCTTGCCCAACATTTTTTTTGTATTGCTGCCAAACCTTAAAGGGGCTCGATAAACCCGGAGTTGAAACTTCTAAAGCAAAATCTTCTTTATCTCGATCAATATTTTGCTCAATTATCCGGCTAACATCTACACAGTCATCAATAGTGAATCCATCGAAACTATCCAGTTCAAGAATAATCTTATTTAATGGATCTACTTTTAAATCAACAACGTAGGCATTTTTTTCTTTAACAATGCCGTTGATAATAGTTTCTATTTTTTCTTTGTTAATCATTTATAATATTGATAACAAAATAGGGGACTACGTCCCCTTATCCAATTTCAAAGTAAATACTTTCAGCCGCAAAATTATAAATATTCTTGCAATTCTCAAAATTATTGACCTGAAAATTAGTTGAGTTAAAATCAGTAATCTGGTTTTTTTATAAATATGAAAAATGAAAAAGCAATCTACCAAAATTAAAACAATCAAATGTTGATGTTTTTTTGTTGAAAATCGTTTATTTTTGTTATTTAAATTTAACACGTGACAAATAACCAAATCAATAAACGCAAGATATTAAACGATCCAGTTTATGGTTTTATAAATATTCCATCTGGGATTGTATTTGATATTATTGAGCATCCTTACTTTCAGCGTTTACGAAGAATAAAACAATTAGGACTAACTGATCTTGTTTATCCGGGAGCAGTTCATACAAGGTTTCAGCATACATTAGGAGCCGTTCATTTATTAGAATCGGCTATTGATATTATTAAATCAAAAGGACAAAATATAACCAAAGATGAGGAAATAGCGGTTACACTGGCTATTCTTTTGCATGATATTGGGCATGGACCATTTTCGCATACGCTTGAAAAAATAATCATCTCAGAATATGGGCACGAAGATTTGTCGCTTTTATATATGAATGAATTAAATTGTATTTTTGATGGTGAATTAGCGCTAGCAATAAAAATATTCCAGAATAAATATCATAAAAAATTTTTACATCAATTGGTGTCGAGTCAGCTTGATGTTGACCGTCTTGACTATTTAAGACGAGATAGTTTTTATACCGGTGTTTCCGAAGGTGTTATTGGTTCTGATAGGATTATAAAAATGTTGAATGTAGTTAATGATGAACTGGTTGTTGAAGCAAAAGGAATTTATTCTATAGAAAAATTTTTAATTGCCCGATGGTTGATGTATTGGCAAGTTTACTTACATAAAACGGTTGTTTCTGCCGAACAACTGTTATTAATGATTTTTAAACGGGTAAAATATCTTTTGGCTCAAAATAAACAAATATACCTTCCTGAGAGTTTACAATATTTTTATCTTAATCAAAATAAAAAAGAATTATCCGAGTTACTAAAGAATTTTTCTATGATTGATGATACTGATATTATAAATTGTATCAAAAAGTGGACATTGGAATCAGATCAAGTGTTAAAAATACTTTCCGAGCGGTTGCTTCAGCGTAAGTTATTTCGGGTCGAAATTCAAAGTACTCCGTTTGATAAAGATAGAATAAATGAATTGACTCAGAAAGCTTCGAAATTTTTAATGTTACCTAAAACAGAAACGCAATATTTTGTATTTACCGATTATATCAGTAAAAACGCATATAGCGTTTTTGATGAGAAAATTCAAATACTTTATAAAGATGGGAAATTAGTTGATGTTGCAGAAGCATCGGATATGTTAAATGTTTCGGTACTCTCGAAAACGGTACGAAAATATTTTTTATGTTATCCTAAAGAAATTTCTTTGAAATAATAATTATATACTATTTTTGAACGATTTTTTAAATACGAATACGATGGAATTTACAGCAAAAACGATAGCAGATTTTTTACAAGGAGAAATTATTGGTAATCCGGATGTAACGGTTAATAATGTTGCAAAAATTGAAGAAGCACAACCAGGTACGCTGGCTTTTTTAGCTAACCCAAAATATAATAAGTATCTATATACCACCAATGCATCTATTGTATTAATAAACAAAGATTTTAATGTAGAAAAAGAGGTAAATGCTACTTTAATAAAAGTAGCGAATGCTTATGAAAGTTTTGCGCACCTTCTTCAGTTGTCCGAACAGGCTAAGCCTGTAAAAAACGGAGTAAGTTCAATGGCATTTATTGATGAATCGGCAAAAATTGGTAAAAATGTATATATAGCACCTTTTGTTTACTTAGGAGAGAATGTTATTGTTGAAGATGATGTAAAACTTTATCCACATGTTTTTATCGACGATAATGTAACGTTAAAAAAGAATGCTAAGCTGAACGCGGGTGTAAAAGTTTATCATGAATGTAAGATTGGTGAAAACACTATTATTCATGCAGGGGCAGTTATTGGCTCCGATGGTTTTGGTTTTGCCCCGGATGAAAACAATGTATATCGGAAAATTCCTCAATTAGGGAATGTCATTATAGAGGATAATGTTGAAATTGGTTCGAATACTACTATAGATAGGGCAACAATGGGATCAACAATAATTAAAAAGGGAGCTAAGTTAGATAATTTGAATCAGATAGGGCACAATGTTATTATAGGAGAAAATACGGTAATGGCTGCACAAACCGGAGTTGCAGGGTCAACAAAGATAGGAATGAATTGTCAGTTTGGCGGTCAATCCGGAGTTGCGCCTCATATCCAAATCGCCGATGGTGTTCGAGTAGCTCCACAGTCTGGAATACCAAACAATATAAAAGTAGCAGATAGTGTTGTAATGGGAACACCTGCTTTTAATATCAGAGATTTTCAAAAATCGTTTATTGTATACAAACATTTACCAGACTTATTTAAAAGAGTAAAAGAACTAGAAAATGAATTAAAAAGGCTGAAAAGCTCTGACTAAAGGGTTCTAAGCGATTCTGTAAATGAATTAATTATTAAATGGATACGGTAATTTACTTAGTTTTTTGTAACTTGCGGCGATTTTTTTATTATTGATGTTGAAAATAAATATTATACAGATATGTCGCAAAATCAAAAAACAATACGTAAAGCTGTTTCATTAAAAGGGAAGGGCCTACATACCGGTTACGATGTGGAAATTACTTTTTGCCCGGCACCCGTTGATCATGGATATAAATTTCAAAGGATAGATTTAGAAGGAAAACCAATAATTTCGGCTTCGGTTGATAATGTTACGGATACATCTAGAGGAACTACGCTGGTTGAAAATGGAGTTGAGATTCATACCATTGAGCATGTATTAGCATCTCTGGTAGGCTTAGAATTGGATAATGTTTTAATGGAATTTAGCGGACCGGAAGCACCTATCCTGGATGGTAGCGCAAAAATGTATGTTGAGGCCATAAAAAAAGCGGGCATTGAAGAGCAAGACGCTGAAAAAAATTATTTTATTGTAAAAGAACGAATTGTATTTCGCGACGAAAAGAATGATATCGAGATTGTAGCTTATCCCGATGACCATTTTTCTGTTGATGTAATGGTTGATTATAACTCAAAAGTTTTAGGCCATCAATATGCATCTTATCATCCAACGCACGATTTTGAAAAAGAGATTGCTCCTTCCAGAACTTTTGTGTTCTTCCATGAGTTGGAAATGTTACTCAAACATAATTTAATTAAAGGTGGTGATTTGCAAAATGCCATTGTAATTATGGAGAATGAAGTTTCGCAGGAAGAGCTCGACCGAATGGCTGATTTGTTTAACAAACCACATGTAAAAGTTAAAGAAGGTATTTTAAATAATGTTGATTTGCGATTTAGTAACGAACCGGCAAGACATAAGTTGCTTGATGTACTTGGAGATTTGTCGCTTATAGGACAACCTGTTTTAGGGAAAATTGTTGCATCAAGGCCTGGACATTATGCCAATACTCAATTTGCAAAGATCATTAAGGAAACAATAAAGAAAGAACTATCAAGAGTAGCTATTCCAAAATATGACCCAACCAAGAAACCTTTATATGATATTAACCAGATAAAGAAATTATTACCACACCGCTATCCCTTTCTTCTTATTGATAAAATAACAGAGCTAGATGACAAATCGGTGATTGGAATTAAAAATGTTACCCTAAACGAAAACTTTTTTATGGGCCATTTCCCTGCTGAGCCCATTATGCCTGGTGTTTTGCAAGTAGAAGCGATGGCTCAGGTTGGAGGAATTTTGGCGTTAAGCCAGGTTGACGATCCGGAAAATTATCAAACCTTGTTTTTAAAAATTGATAAGGTTAAGTTTAAACGAAAGGTTATTCCTGGTGATACGATTATTTTCAGACTGGAATTGCTTACTCCAATCAGAAGAGGTTTAGTTCACATGTTTGGACAGGCATTTGTAGGTAATGAATTGGTTATGGAAGGTGAATTAATGGCTCAAGTATCTAAAATTAAATAAAGAATGAATCGAGATTTAGCATATATACACCCGGAAGCTAAAATTGGTAAAAATGTTAAAATTGAAGCATTTGCCTGGATTGATAAAAACGTTGAAATTGGTGATGGAACATGGGTTGGATCTAATGTAACCATAATGGAAGGTGCCCGAATTGGGAGTAATTGTAAAATTTTTCCTGGTGCAGTTGTTTCTGCCATTCCACAAGATTTAAAATTTAAAGGAGAAGAAACTACAACCGAAATTGGTGATAATACAACGCTACGCGAGTGTGTTACCGTTAATCGCGGAACCGCTTCGAAAGGAAAAACGGTTGTGGGGGACAATTGTCTTTTAATGGCATATGTTCATGTTGGACATGATTGTACGTTGGGCAATAATATTATTATATCCAATAGTACAAATGTTGCAGGAGAAATTTTAATTGATGATTTTGCAGTAATCAGCGGGGATGTCCAAATTCACCAGTTTGTTCATATTGGTAGACATGTTATGATTTCCGGAGGTTCATTGGTCAGAAAAGATGTGCCTCCTTATATTACCGTAGCACGTGAACCTTTATCCTATGTTGGTATAAACTCTGTTGGACTCCGACGAAGAGGTTTTTCGCCCGAGACGATTAATCAAATTCAAAGCATTTATCGTGAAATTTATGTGAAAGAACAAAATGTTACACAAGCCCTAAAAAATATTGAAGAGGAGATGAGTGATTCTGAAGAAAAAAATTATATCCTTGAATTTATAAAAAAATCTCAGCGTGGAATTGTAAGAGGATACAATGGACAATAAATATTATTCTAGTAAATGAAAGAGTGTGTCCAAAAAGTATTTAAAAAATGAAAAATTGATTTTTTTACTTAGCGAAACTTTGCTACTTATTTGTGAAGCTCTGCGTAACAATATTTAATGATTTTACCACAAAGTTACTCGAAGAAATCACGAAGTCTCATAAATACCTTTTGGACAG
>CAZWPU010000108.1:0-5558 GCA_964635605.1 uncultured Bacteroidales bacterium
ATTTTGAAGAATGTGTTTTCAAAGATGATTTTTTAGTAAAATATTCAGAATTTAAAGAAAAAGCAGCATTTCCCGGAAATACTTTTGAAGAAGATGCATTGTTTAAATATAGTGAGTTTCATTCAACTGTTGATTTTTCTCATTCTGTTTTCCTGGAAGAAGCTAATTTTAAATATGCTAAATTCCCTGAATATACTGTTTTTGAAAATTCAACATTTAATGATTTAGCAAACTTTAAGTACACTAAATTTAGCGGTGAAGTAAATTTTAAAAATTGCAATTTTGAAAAGTCTGCTTATTTTAAATATACCGAATTATCTGATTATATTGATTTTTCCAATACACAATTTATGGCTGAAGCTATTTTTAAATATATTGAGTTTTCTAATGGAGTTAATTTTGAAAATGCCATATTCGATAACTTTGCTGATTTTAAATATGCAAAATTTTTGAATCCTATTCGATTAAATAATGTGGCTTTTAATGGGGCCACTTCCTTTAAATATGCAAAAGTTGAGGGAAAAGAATTTATACCTTATTTATTAGATAGTAAATAATACTTAGTATTATGGAAAACTGTTTGCAGTAGTGATTTTATTTATCACTACTGCTTTTTTATATAGGGATTGTAATTTCAACTCTTGTGCCACAAGGCAGATTATAATCATCATATAAGTCTATGGTATTTATATTATATCCTTTGCGTGGTTGCGAATTATTTAATAACATTAATCGTTCATACGTAATAAAAATCCCTTTGGACTGGTGAGATTTATGATTGTTTCGGTTTAGCTCTCTTGATTTCTGTCGGCCAATGCCATTATCTTCTATAATACAGTGTAGTATATTATCATTAATGATTTTAAATTCAAGTTTTAATTTAGCATCCTCTTTTTTATAAACAAAACCATGTTTAATGGCATTTTCTACAAACGGTTGGATCACCATAGGCGGAATTTCAATTTTACGTTGTTTGAACTCTTTCGGAAGAATAATTTCTATATCGAAATGCTTATCGAATCTCATTTTTTCTAAGTTTAAATAGAACTTTAAATAGTTTAATTCTTCTTCGATCGTAACTTTTTTCTTAACTACATTATCGAGGGTAATTCGAATTAATTTGGCAAAATCAGACAAATAACCTAGTGCAGCGTCAATATCATTATCAAGCATATAGTTCTGAATAGAATTAATTGCATTAAAAATAAAATGAGGGTTCATTTGTGCTCGTAAAGCTTTCATCTCAAATTCGGCAATTTTTTCTGAAGTCTCGGCCAGATTTCGTTCGCGTTTTTTTATATGTTTCGTTCTTAAAAAGATGATAAACCAAATAAATAATATCATAAAAAAAGAAGCAGGGACGTAAAACCACCAATTTGCCCAAAACGGAGGTTTAATTTTAAAATTTACAGACAACTCCTTTGTGCTATTAAAATTAGTGGTATTAATAGCTTTTACTCTAAAACGGTAATTTCCGGGTTTTAAATTTTGAAAAGCTGCGCGGTGTTCTTTGGTAATTTCTGACCACTCCTCTGAAAGCCCTTCTAATATATAACTAAACTTAATATTTTCATAATCAATAAATTGTATGATATCATAGTCGAAAGCAATTGAATTTTTATGCGAAGGAAATGCAAATTCTTGTTTGTGAGTCAACGTTTGATGATTAATTATGGAATCATTTAACGTGTTTGAAGGATTGTTATTAATTTGTATTGACTTTAAATAAAAATTAAAATCACCACCCGTAGATTTTAAAAGATCCTGTATGTTCCCTTTTATTAAATAATTGTGTGTGCCAATCCAAATATTATCATCGTAAATAAATGATATTTCCCCTGAATAATCTTTAAATCCCTTGCTATGCTCAACTTTTTTAAGTGATATTTCACCTTTTTGATACAGTGGATTTAAATTAAGAATGTTAATTCCTGAGTTTGTTCCGGCAATTAAATAATTATCTTCTGTACAATTTAGCCATCTTATACTATTACCCAGTAAATTATTTTTTTTACTAACATGAAATTGGGTAATAATAGAATCGTTTTTTAATGTTGTGATATATATTATTCCATTTTCAGCTCCTATAATAGCATTCCCTTTTTTATCAAAACATATATCATTAAAAGAGTTTATTTCTTGCGATGAATTGTAAAACAATTGGAAACTTCCTTTGTCATAAAGAAAAATCCCATTATCTCTACTAATTAACCATATTTTATGATTATGAATTTTGATTCGTTTAATATTTACGGGAGCCACACCTTCAAAATAATTATATACTTTTCTTTTTAAGTTTTTTTCAATATTGGGGTAAACAAAAACATCATTCCAGCTTGTGACAATTAATTCATTGTCCGGGCCAAATACAAAATTCGATATATCAATGGCTTCAAGGTCGTAATATTTTATTGTTTTTTTATTTTTTGAGATTTTAAATAATCCGACATTACTACCGATCCAAATGTTCCCTTTTTGATCTTTTTTTATGGTGTTTAAAATTTTTAATTTTTTATTTATTAAAACATCGTATTTAAGAGGTTTATATAAACTGGCAGCAGGAATAATTATCTCTTGGTTATTTTCATAAGCTAAGTAAGGATTAGGATAAGGATACTTCCCTTTTTTTATCAAACGCTCGTATTTTTCATACGATCCGGTTGGATCTTTCAGGTAATAATACTTTATTTTTATCGTATTTTTAGTAAACTTATGAAATTCCTTTTCAAATAAAACAAACGGATATGTTTTATAGGTCTCATCCGGAAAAATCTCTACCACATTTTGTGATGTAGCAAACCATATATGATGATTATTATCAATTAATAAATTATTTACAGGCAAATTGTTAATTTCAAAATCTTTAGGTTGGTAGTAAAGAAAATTATTTTTAGGATACATGTATAAACCATTATTTTCTGTACCTATCCACAATATTTTTTCTTTTTTATCATACGCTAATGCTGATATATTTTGGGTTTTGATATTTAAACATTTATTGTAATAAGTTAATTTTTGGTTATTATACTGATATAATCCTCCCGTATTTTTGAATTGATTATTCACTGCAATCCAAATATTATTTTTTTCATCTTCAATAAAATCAGCGATATTCCCTAACGTGTCATTGATAAAAATATTTTCTTTTCCCACAGCCTTAAATCCAACATGGTTTATTCCAATTAATGTGTCTTCCTTTTTAGTGATATGCGAGGCAGAAACCGAGCTATAGAATAATGGATGAGTAGCCGGTAAATGGTTAAGTTCATAATTGTTAATGTTTAGTTCATAAACACCTTTGTTATCGGTAAAGACATAAATAGATTGGTTGGTTGCTAAAAATGAGGTAATATAAAATCGTTGATTGGGAATAATTGAGTTTTTGGGGAAAGAAAAAAAATCTTCTCCATTATATACGGATAATCCATTCTCGGTTCCAATACAAAGTAAATTAAATTGCTCAAAATATTTTAGCGTTGTGATTTTTTTGCTAATAAGCCCATCATTTTTAGTAAAAGAATGAATCTCAGCTCCGTTATAACTAGAAATTCCACCCTTGTTGCATCCAAACCATAAATTCCCGTTATTATCTTCGGTAATTGCGACAACTTGATTTCCGGCAAGTCCGTCAATGGTTGATTTAATATCAAAAATATTGCCATCGAATTTTGCTGCTCCTGCATTGGTTCCTATCCACAAAAAGCCTTTGCTATCTTTGTATATCGTATTGATCGTATTGTCTGGTAACCCATCATTGATAGTGTAATTACGGGTATAAAAATGTTGTCCTACTGTATTTTGGATAAATAAGAGTGTGCTAAAAATACTAATCAGGATTATTTTTTTCATTCTTTTTTCAGTCGCTTATCTTTAGTTAATGCTTTTAAGAATTCTTCGTTTCGGCGTGTGGCCACATCCAGCTCAATACCATTATCAAGTTTTATTTTATAGCCGTCGGTTTTACTATACGATTTAATATAGTTCATATTTACCAGGTGCGATTTATGAATACGGAAGAATAGCTCTTCGGGCAGCATTTCTTCAATACTTTTTAAGTTGCGTGCTACCAAAATGGCTTCGTTACGATTGGTGAAAATTTTGGTATAACTCTCTTCGGCCTGGCAATACACTATATTGTTTACTTTTTCTAATTGAAAACCATCCAGTGTGGGAAGAGCAATTTTATTGAAATTCCCATTATCACTATTTAATGTACTTAAAAAGGCTTCTATTTGTTCAGTATTCGAAGAGCTTTTCTGTTTTTTTTCCAGCCGGGTAAGGACTTCGCGTAAATCAATATAATTAATGGGTTTAAGTAAATAATCCAATGCAGCAAATTTTATTGCATCTATGGCATATTGCTTATAGGCAGTGATAAAAATTACCTCGAAGTCGTAAATATCAAAATAATCGAACAGCTTAAACCCATTTTCTTCAGGCATCTCAATATCAAGAAAAACAATATCTGGTCTGTATTTATTTATAGCAAAGACTCCTTCTTTAACCGAATCAGCCATAAAAACAATTTGCAGCTGAGAACTAAAATAACGTTGAATAATTTTTTCTAAAGCTTCTCTTGCGTTCTTCTCATCATCAATAATAATACAGGTTCTCATAAAATAAACTCGGTTTTTATTTTTTATATTGCTTAATTAAAGATAGAAGATTAAAAATTGTTATCAAAATACTTTTATTTTAAATTTTATCTTCAGTTTCAATATGATATTCTACTAACTTTTTTATTGGATCTTTTATAATTTTTGTAATGTTAATCCTGTAAATTTGAGCGGTATCCTCCAGTTCTGATTTCAGAGAATGAGCTACAGATCCTACAAATCCTAACGAATAGTTTTGATAATCCGGATATTGGCAAATATACTTTTCGAAAAGTTCTTGTATGGATTGCTGAATTAATTTTTTTACAAACGGATGATTTTTATTTTTGATAATAAAGGGAGTAAACGAAGCTAAAAATTTGCTTGGTGATGGTTTTTTGTAAATCGAATAGATAATATCAGCACTACTTAAGGTATAATTTTTATGAAAATTTTTTATTAGATCTTCGGGTAAATGGTTATGCAGATAATTAATTATAAGTAATTTTCCTAAATGAGCACCGCTTCCTTCATCGCCTAAAGCAAAGCCAAGCGAATTAATTTGATGTGTAATTGTTTCCCCATTGTAAATTCCTGTATTTGAGCCGGTACCCATAATGGCTATAATTCCTCTTTGATTGAAAAATACAGCCCTGGCAGCTCCGAGCAAATCACTTTCTATGGTTATTTTTGACCCGGGAAAAACATCATTGCATCCTTCAAAAATAATTTGTTTTGTTTGTGGCGAAGAACATCCTGCACCATAAAAGTATATGTTTTGAATTTTTTCTTGATTTATAGTATCGGGGAAGTTGTGCATTATTTCTTGACTGATTGTTGCACTGTTAATAAAATATGGATTGAACCCATTGGTTCTGAAGGAATAGATTACACTTCCCTTATCCATAATTGTCCAGTTTGTTTTGGTCGATCCGCTATCGGCAACAATAAACATTATTTAGT
>CAZWPU010000109.1:0-5543 GCA_964635605.1 uncultured Bacteroidales bacterium
TATTAATTCGGTGCGTAGGTTCTTCTTTCCTAAATCCTTTTTTAAATCTTGGTCCAGCTATGTCTTGGTCCTCCTTATTTTAGTTAATAATTTTGTTTAATGTATTTTATGAGCTTCTGTTTGAGCTTTTACTTCATCATTTAAAAATTCAGCAAAATCTTTCAAATTCATGCTTCCTTTATCCCCCTCTCCTTGCTTACGAACCGAAACACTCTCATTATTCAACTCTTTTTCACCAACAATTAGAAGATATGGTATTCTTTTTAATTCATTATCGCGAATTTTTTTACCTATCTTCTCATTTCGGTCATCAATAATTGTGCGAATATCGTAATTATTTAGGAAATTCAAAACTTTTTTTGCATAATCATTGAATTTTTCACTAATGGGCATTACAACAACTTGTTCCGGAGTTAACCATAATGGAAATTTTCCTGCGGTATGTTCAATTAAAACGGCAACAAATCGTTCCATAGAACCAAAAGGTGCGCGGTGTATCATTACCGGGCGATGCTTTTGGTTATCGCTGCCAATATATTCAAGGTCAAAACGATCAGGTAAATTATAATCCACCTGGATGGTTCCGAGCTGCCATTCACGACCTAATGCATCTTTAACCATAAAATCGAGTTTAGGCCCATAAAATGCTGCTTCACCATACTCTACCTTAAAATTAAGATTTTTTTCTTTTACTACTTCTAAAATCGCTGACTCTGACTTATCCCAGTTTTTATCAGTCCCAATATATTTCGAATGATCATTTTGATCGCGCAAAGATACCTGAGCTGTATAATTTTTTAAATCCACGGCATTAAAAATAATGAAAATAATATCCATTACTTTTTTAAATTCATCTTTCAGTTGGTCGGGACGACAAAAGATATGAGCATCATCTTGTGTAAAACCACGTACCCGGGTCAAACCATGCAATTCTCCACTTTGTTCATAGCGATATACTGTTCCAAATTCGGCATATCGTACGGGTAAATCTTTATACGAATGTTGTTTGGTTTTATAAATTTCACAATGATGTGGACAATTCATGGGTTTTAACAGAAACTCTTCGTCCTCTGCCGGTGTAGTTATTGGTTGAAAAGAATCTTTGCCATATTTTTCGTAGTGTCCTGATGTTACCCATAGTTCCTTTAATCCAATGTGCGGAGTAATAACCTGATCGTATCCATAAATCTTTTGAATTTTCTTTAGGAAATTCTCTAATCGTTCGCGTAATTGAGCTCCTTTAGGCAACCATAAAGGAAGCCCCTGTCCAACACGTTGTGAAAATGCAAACAACTCCAACTCTTTCCCTATTTTACGATGATCGCGTTTTTTTGCCTCTTCGAGCATTACCAGGTACTCATCCAACATTTTTTGTTTTGGGAAAGTAATGCCATAAACCCGGGTTAATTGTTTCCGGTTTTCATCACCACGCCAGTAAGCACCTGCAACATTTAGTATTTTTATGGCTTTAATGTATCCGGTATCAGGTAAATGTGGGCCACGACAAAGATCGGTAAAGTTACCATGCTCATAAAAAGTAATGGTTCCGTCTTCCAACTCGCTAATTAATTCAACTTTATATTCATCTCCTTTTTTAGTATAATAATCTAATGCTTCATTTTTGGACACTTCCCTACGTCTGTATTCATTCTTCTGTTGGGCCAGCTCTTTCATTTTCTTCTCAATCTTCGGGAAATCTAAATCGGTAATTACACGGTCATCACCTAAATCAACATCATAATAAAATCCATTATCAATACTTGGCCCAATACCGAACTTAATGCCAGGATATAAACTCTCCAATGCTTCGGCTAAAAGGTGAGCCGAAGAATGCCAAAAAGCATGTTTCCCTTCTTCATCCTCCCATTTATGCAGTTTAATTCTTGCATCTGAGGTTATGGGCCGTTGTAAATCCCAAAGTTCATCATTTACTGTAACGGAAAGTACTTCTTTTGCTAATCGAGGACTTATTTCTTTAGCTATTTCGTAACCCGAAATACCTTTTTTATATTCATGTACAGAATTATCTGGTAATGTTATTTTTATCATCATTTAATTGTTTTCTAAATTCAAGATTGCAAAGATATAAATTCTTTATTGAACTTATAAATCATTTTTCATAAGATTTACGGTCAATTTAATATCCATACCATAAATTAACATTTTTATTCTAAAAAAGTTTACATTATATTTAACCACTACATTTAAAAATAAACTTTTTTAAAAAAAACATGTCCAAAAAACATATCATAAATTAAACAATTATTCTAATCATGAAAAAAATTAGCAAACTAATTATTTATCTACTTCTAACAGTGTGCATTTTTCAGGTTAATGCACAAAATGTATCAAAAGAAATTACGCTTAACGATATTTATAAAAAAGGCGTATTTAGAGAAAATTCTGTTTACGGTATTCGATCGATGAATGACGGAGAACACTTCACAACAATTGAAAACAGCAAAAAAATTAGCAAACACAGTTTTAAATCGGGCGAAGTGGTAGACGTTTTATTTAACAGGATTGAAGATGATTTCAATATCAGAGATTATGAATTTTCTGCTGATGAATCAAAGATTTTATTAGCTGTAAATGCAGAATATATTTATCGTCGCTCTTTTACGGCTGAATATTATATTTATGATATTCAATCAAAAGAACTAAAAAAGGTAAGCGAAAAGGGGCGGCAAATGTTTTCAACTTTTTCTCCAGATGGAACAAAAGTAGGTTTTGTGAGGGATAATAATATTTTTATCAAAAATTTAAAAACAAACGAAGAGCAACAAATTACTTTTGATGGAAAATTTAATCATATCATAAATGGTTGTACCGACTGGGTTTACGAGGAAGAATTTGCATTTACAAGAGCTTTTTTCTGGTCGCCAAAAGGTGATAAAATTGCCTATTATAAATTCGACGAGAGTGAAGTTCCTGTATTTAATATGACAAAATACAATAGTGATCTTTATCCTGAAAATTATGCTTACAAATATCCAAAAGCTGGTGAAAAAAATTCAATAGTAAGTATCCATGTTTATGATTTAAATACGGGAAAAACCAATATCATGGATGTGGGAGAAGAAACAGATCAATATATACCACGTATAAAATGGGCCAACGAAAATAATAAGTTAGTAATCATCCGTGAAAACAGGCTTCAAAATCATATCGAGATTCTTTTAGCCAATACCGATAACGGAACTTCAAAAGTGATTTACGAGGAGAAAAACAAATATTATATTGAAAGAATAGACGACTCTTACATGACCATGACTGACGATGGGAAATATTTTATAATTAACAGCGAAAAAGATGGTTGGAACCATTTGTATCTATATGATATCAATGGTAAATATATCAATCAGATTACTAAAGGAGAATGGGATGTAACCGATTTTATTGGTATTGACAGCAAAACAAATACCGTTTATTATCAATCGGCAGAAGAATCTCCATTACACAGGGCGGTTTATTCGATTAAAACGGATGGCAGTAAGAAGAAAAAATTATCGGAAAAGAAAGGTATTAACCGGGCTGTATTTAGTAACGGTTTTAAATATTATATAAACTACTACGCCAACTCAAAAACTCCTCGTTATATAACGTTACATAACCAAAAAGGTAAACTGATACGTGTATTGGAAGACAACGAAAAACTAAAACAAACCATTAAAGAATATAATTTTACACCGGTTGAATTTTTAACCATAAGTACACCATCGAGCCAATGGGATTTGAATGCTTACATGACTAAACCTCCTGATTTTGACCCAGATAAAAAATATCCTATGTTTATGTATCTATACGGAGGGCCGGGTTCTCAATCGGTATTAGACAATTGGTCGCGCAGTTATGCATGGTTTCAGATGTTGGCTCAAAAAGGGTATGTTGTTGTTTGTGTTGATAATCGAGGAACCGGTGGCCGTGGAGAAGAATTTAAAAAAATGACTTACGGGCAGCTAGGTAAATATGAAACCATTGACCAAATTGAAGCAGCTGAGCATTTAAGCAATTTACCCTATATTGATGAAAACAGAACAGGCATTTGGGGCTGGAGTTATGGTGGATTTATGTCCACATCATGTTTATTCCTTGGAAATAATGTTTTTGAGATGGCCATTGCCGTTGCACCTGTAACCAGCTGGAGATATTACGATTCTATTTATACCGAATTATACATGGGGCTGCCACAGGATAATCCGGATGGGTATGATGACAATTCACCATTAAACCATGCGGATAAATTAAAAGGTAAATATCTTTTAATTCATGGTACTGCCGATGATAACGTCCATTTCCAAAACGCTATTGAATTATCTGAAAAACTTGTTCAGGAAAATAAACAATTTGAAATGCAATTTTATATGGATAAAGATCATGGCATTTATGGTGGAAATACCAGCTATCATTTATATACCCGAATGACGAATTTTATTTTAGAAAATCTATGAAATTGAATAAATCATTAAAAAGGCATCAGGTTAATTATCTTGATGCTTTTTCATTGCTATTTTAAGAAAATCATTATTTTTGTAAGCGCAAAATTTGCCCAGATGGCGAAATTGGTAGACGCGCTAGTTTCAGGGACTAGTATCAGCAATGATGTGCAGGTTCGAGTCCTGTTCTGGGCACCAAATTATAATATGTGCAGATCCCGAAAAACCAGAATTTTTCGAAATTAGATTTGCATGGTTGATATTTTTAATCATAAAGTCCAAATAAAATACTAAAAAAGATAATAATCGCCCAGGTGGTGGAATCGGTAGACACGCCAGCTTGAGGGACTTTTACTTTACAAATAGTACAAACGACCTCTATTGCTTGTTAATATTAAGTTTTAGTTATAACGTTATTCAAATATAGAAAATAATTCGTAAACAATTTGTAAACAATTTTATAATTTTGTGTTTACAAGCCCAGGTGTTGAAATTGGTAGACAAGCCGCCTTGAGGGGGCGGTGTTCGCAAGGACGTGCGGGTTCGAATCCCGCTCTGGGCACAAAAGAATCAATAAAAAGTTGAGTTACTAAACCGTTTCTCAACTTTTTTTATTCATCCCATTTTTATTATAAACAATAATATTTGTTTAATTTTAATAAAAAAAATAGAATACACTTTTAGATAGATTTAAATGTTAAAAGGACAAAAAGTATCTATTATAAACATGTTAGCGGCAAGGCACAAAATTTAATCACCTTTAAAATAATAACTATCGGCCACACGATGGCTTAAATGGGCTGAGTCCCTTAAAATATGCTGAAAATTTTCTCAATGGGGCTAGCCCCATTGAGAAAAAAGAAATATCTTTGAAAAAGTCTACTTAAACCCTGTCCTAAAAATGGGAAGCTTACAGCTCTATAATTCTTTAATTCGAATAAAATCTGCTTCTCTATTTAAATGATTTTCTTTTTTTACTGAATTTTTCACTTTAGGTATTATTGCTTATTTTCTCAATTTGGGTTAACAACATATCATTTTCTTCAGGCAATCCAACGGTAATTCTATAATACCCGTTTAACCAATCATTGGATAAATTATAAACCA